>CAMZEC010000005.1 GCA_947305645.1 uncultured Bacteroidales bacterium
AAGAGCACCGTAATCCCATATTGGAATCACGGTGCAAATCTAAAAGATGCTTACTGGAAGCTCCAATTTTATCTCAGACGAAGACGGTCCAACCTGGATCAGGTAGTTGCCGGGATCCACCACCCAATTATGGTCGTCTATGCGGTAATGGGCGAAGGCAATGTTGGGAAGCAGTATCGAAACGGTCTTGGACTCCCCTTTCCCGAGGCATACTTTTTCGTAGCCTTTGAGCTCACGGGCGGGACGCAGGACCTTGGATTCAGGACATGCCACATAAACCTGGGCCACTTCCGAAGCCGTGACCTTGCCGGTATTCTTGATGGTAAAACTCAATACCAGGCCGGTGGCGCCGCGCTCTATTGAAATATCTGAATACTCGAAGCAGCTGTAGCTCAGGCCATAGCCGAAGGGAAACAGAGGCTGCACGCCGAAGTGCTCAACCCCGCGGTAACCAACGAAAATCCCTTCCTTGTACTCCGCATTAGGATAAGGATCGCGGTTCTTGCTTTTTTGCTTAACCGCAGGAACCACTGCATGGTAGTTGGCGCTGGAGGGGTTCTTCTCGAAGCTGCCCCAGAAGGTGAACGGCAGGCGGCCGGACGGCGACACTGCCCCGGAAATGATGTCTGCAAGCGCGCGTCCGCTCTCCTGCCCGCCATACCACGCCATCAGCAGGCCCTTCACGCTGCCTATCCATGGCGTGACGTCGAACTCGCCGCCGCTGTTGGCAACCACAAGCACATTGGGATTGATGGAAGCCACCTTTGCAATAAGCTCGTTCTGTCCTTCCGGAAGGGCGTAAGTGCGGTCTGCGCCCTCCTTCTCGGTGTCGTGGTCGAAGCCTACGGAGACAATAACGGCCGTAGCCTTTGCGAGCGCCTTCCCGTCTATGTTACGCCAGTCCATCAGCGTGGCCTTGTACTTCTTGCCCAGGGCGGAAATGCCCTGCCAGAGCGTGGTGGTCGTTCCCTCTATCGGGTCCATTCTGCCGGAACCTCCGCCGTAAGGGATGATGTCGGCGTTGGGCCCGAGCACCACTATATTGTTCTTGCGGGCGGCCTTGATGGGCAGTATTCCGTCGTTCTTGAGCAGCACCGGGCCCTCCAGCGCGGCGGCGTAGGCCTTCTCGCGTGACGGCGGATTGTTCTCGGGGATGGCGTCGTCTTTCATGGGCTTGTCCAGCAGGCCGTAGGCGGAGAAGACGGAAAGGATGTGCAGGCACTTCAGATCCACCACCGACTCGCCCACAGCACCGTTGTCGACCAGGGCCTTTACGGCCTGATAGTTAAGCACGTAGCCCCTCGGCATCTCCAGGTCCAGGCCGCTGTAGAGGCTGCCCAGGGTGGTGTAGGTAGAGGTCCAGTCAGACATGACTATGCCATCGTGGCCCCAGCGGCGCAGCTGGCCGATCAGCCAGGAGTTCTCTGCGGCGTGAGCCCCGTTCACGGGATTATAGCTGGTCATTACGGCGCCCACGTGGGCCTCCTCTACCGCCTTGCGGAAAGTGGGAAAATAAATCTCATTTATCGTACGCTCGTCTGCCAGCGATGCGGTGCCGTGGCGGTCGAACTCCTGGTTGTTCAGTGCAAAGTGCTTGATGGTCGCCACCACCCTCTGCTCCTGAATACCACGGATGTACTGAACCGCCGTCTCGGAAGCCAGATACGGATCCTCGCCGTAGTACTCGAAATTACGGCCGCAAAGCGCCGAACGGTAGATGTTCACGCCGGGGCAGAGCATTATGCGCACCCCGCGGGCGCTTGCGTCCCAGCCGATTCCGGTGCCGACCCCGTGGGCAATCTCACGGTTGAAAGAGGCGGCAAGGCTCAAGCCGCAAGGATAATATGTACTGTTGGTTTTGTTGCGTACCCCCTGGGGGCCGTCCGCCATACGCACCGACGGTATCCCAAGGCGCGGGACCGCAGCAGTGTGAAAACCGTCGTCCTGCCCGGTTATAAGGGCGCACTTTTCTTCCAGGGTCATCTGCTTTACCAGCGAGGCCGCACGTTCGCGGTCTTCCGCAGAAATGACGATCTGTGCCCTGACCGCCACTGCGGAGAGCAGGAGTATGGTAACAATGAGTGTACGTTTCATATCAATTACAATTGCTTGGTGACGGAATAGCTGCCTTCGAAGTAATCCATAACCTCGGTCTCGCCTGGCAGCGTGACGGAGGCAATAGCGTCTTTGGGAACCGTGAAGTTCCATGTCCAGCTGTCTCCGTCGAAACGCCAGGAACTCTTGATTGTGCCGGCGGCGGAGTCGTATTCGGCATCCAGCGAACCCAGGCGCTTGTCGGGCACGGGACGCATTATGATGTGCTTGAAGCCCGGTTCGGCAGGGTCGGCGGCAATGCCAGCGGCGGTCTCCCAGATCCACTGGCACACGCATCCGTAGGCGTAATGGTTGAAGCTGTTCATGCCCTTCGGGCCCATTCCGTGCTCAAGCGTGTAGCTGTTCCAACGCTCCCAGATGGTGGTGGCGCCGTTGTCCACGGAGTATAGCCAGCTGGGGTTCTTATGCTGGAACAGGAGGTTCCAGGCGATGTCCGCCATGCCGTTGTCGGTCAGCGTGCCCATAAGTATGGAGGTGCCCAGGAAGCCCGTCTGCAGGCATCCGTCGTGGGCGGCGAAGTTCTCGCGCAGGCGTGCTTTCATGGTCTCCAGCGCCTCCCCTTCCACCAGCCGGTTCTTAAGGGCGAACAGGGCCGGCGTCTGCATGGAGTTAAGAATTTCCGTCTTGAAGCTGCCGTCGGCGTTCAGGAAACGCTCCCTCAGGTAGGCGCGGGCGGCATCTTCCATGTCCTGGTAGCGTGCGGCGTCGCGACCGGTGGCCGCAGCCATGTCACGCATCATGCCGGCGTCTATGGCCCAGTAGGACGCGCCCAGGTAGGTCCAGTACTCGTAGGCGTCCGGACGTATGATGCGGTTGCCCTTCTTGTCCTGCGTGAAGATGCCCTTCTCGTGCGACTCCAGCGGCTCGTAGCTGAGCCAGTCGGCCCACTGGTAGTTGCCGTTCTCGTGGGCAAGGGTGGCGTGGTCGTACCTGGTGTCGTTGATATGGTTGATCCACAGGTCCATGGACTCCCAGTTCTCATCTACGATGGCGGTGTCGCCGAACTGCTTCCAGACGGTCCAGGGGACGATTACGCCGGCGTCGGCCCAGCCGAGGCGGCACATGCTGGTGGGCTCGGCGCCATACTGGGCCAGCGGGGCCACTCCCGGGAAGGCGCCCGAAGGCGTCTGGGTGTCGCGCATGTCGCGCATCCACTTGTGGAAGAAGCGGTCGGTGTTGGCGAAGAAGGTGCCGGTCTCGGAGAACACCTGCGTGTCGGCCGTCCAGCCCAGGCGCTCGTTGCGCTGCGGGCAGTCGGTAGGCACCGACAGGTAGTTCGACCTCTGGCCCCAAAGGGTGTTGGATATAAGCTTGTTGACGCTCTCGTCGCCGGTGCTTATGCGGCCGGTCTCCAGGTTGCGGGCGATGGACGTTACGGGTATGGACTCTATGAAGCGGAAGGTCACCTCGCCCGTGGCGGTGACAGAGATGAGGCGGTAGCCGAAGAAGGTGCAATGGGGATAATAGCTCACGTAACCCTTCTGCGGGCCGAAGGTGTACTCCAGTATCATGCCCTGGTCGGGGATGCGGAGGTTCAGGCGGTGGCAGCTGCCCTCGGGGCCGTCCATGCCGCGGCTCCTGGCGCCGTTGCCGTCGTTCAGCAGCTCGGCGGGCAGGCAGGTGAGCACCGTACCTTCGGCGGCTTTGAAGGAGAAGCAGGGCACGGCGGCGGCGTTCTGGCCGAAGTCCACGACCAGCGTCTCGCCGGGGTTGAGCTTCACTTTCTCGCCCGGCTTGTACTCACGCAGGACGACCACCTTGCCGTACTCCTCCTCGCTTGCGCCCTCAACGTCTTTCCATACGTAGCTGCGCTGCGGGGCCATGGCAAGGTCGCGGCGGAGGTAGATTTCCGCACCGTCGGTGGGGAAGATTTGTCCGTTGAATTCGGTGTTCACCTCCGGCAGGCCGAGATCCAGGGGCGTTTCGTAACCGGGCAGCTCGCGGGCGTCGTAGACCTCGCCGTCAAGTATGGCGGCGTGCTTCACCGGACCGGCGATTCCGGCCCTCCAGTTGTCCGCGGTGGTGCCTATGAGCTCAGTGGTGCCGTCTTCGTATGTGAATTCAAGCACGCTGCGGAAGGCGCACTTGCGGCCAATCATGCCTTCGTGGCCCGGAGGCGTCACGATCTTGTCCGCCCACCAGCCGGGGGTCACCTGGGCCGAGAAGAAATTGTGCTTTTTCCGACTCTTTATTACCGCATCCGTGACATCGTAGGTGTAGGAATACTTGGTCTTGCCCCAGTGGGTGAAGCCGGGCTTGAGCACCTCCGTGCCTATGGGGCGGTCGTTCACGTACAGCTCGTACACGCCCAGGCCGGTGGTCATCCACTTCACGCTCTTCACGCGCTTTTCGTTCACCACGGACGCCAGGAACCAGCTGGCCCCGTCGGCCGCGCGGCAGTTCTTATTGGATTCCACCTTGCCCTCGATTACTGGCGCATCGGCTGCGGAAAGCCACTCGGAGCACTCCCATGCGCTGTCCGGAAGGGCTTCGGTGAGCTTGCCGGCAGGAGCCGTAGGGGTGGAACAGGAAATTATCAACAGAGACGCCAGGATGGCGGACAAAGAAATATTCAGGGTGCTGTTCATATTTGCTCGATATTATTCGGCCACGAAGCTACGCACTTCACTGGTGCCATACTTGTGAATGGACGGGTCGCTGATTTGCCTGCATTCCCAGCTCACATAGTAGTAATATGTGGTTCCGGGAGTGAGTCCTGTATAGGTATGGTAGCCGTTGCGGCTGATAGACGTTGACGGATAATAGGTGGGATCGGAAGACAAGTGAGCCCTGTAGGTGTATTCCATATAATTCTCAAGGTCCTCGGCTTCCAGGAACTCGGAATGCACATTCGCGGAACCGCCTCCAAGAACGGTAGCGGAGGTGTGCGCCGTCCAAACATGGCCGGCACGCGTTCCGCCCTTGACGGGACGTACGTTGCATTTCGTATAGCCGCGGGTGGTGCCGTCGGCGTAGTCTGAAGTTCCTGAATGGACATCTGCGCATAAGGCCCGGTTAGGGAGGCTGACAACGTCAATATTCAGCGAAGATGTCATCATAAAAGTACTTGAAGACTGCTTGGAACTGCCGGTATAGTATCCGCATGCCGGGAAGGTTATGCTGTTCCCGTTTTTCTTGCTTGTATAGACATAACCGCCCTCGATATTGCTTCTGTCGCAGTTTCCCATCATTTCCGCAAAGTCGGCCGACGTGGGCGTGCGCCATTCGCCTCCCAGACAGACGGTAGCGGCATCGTCTTCCGCATCCAGGACTGTCTTCATATCCATGAGACCGTCCTGCCCGTAAGCGGCACAGGTGGAGTACTTCCTGGCGTATCCGGTATTGTACGATCTGTACTGGTTCCAGTATTTGCTACCGTAGTAATAGTTGTCGAATTCCTCGGTGGGACGCACTTCACCCCAGGCAAAGTAGTATCCGGCCGTGAGAGGGGCGTCGCTGCCCAGATTGAAGGTTGCCCACAGGGTGCCGCTAGGCAGGCCCAGGTCGACCAGTCCGGGTTCGACGTAGTCATAGTGCGTCAGGGTCGTATAACTGAAGTAGCTGTACTCGGGATAGAACGCAACGCCGTCTATAACCATGAATGGCATGAAACAATACTCGGTGCCTGGCGTGAGTCCTGTGACTGAATAGGTCACGCGGCCTTCTCCGTCAGGGGTCAGCGGGATGATGTCTCCGGGATCGGCAGTATCCACTTTTACGGTTTCGAAGGGGTCGGGGGTCGCCGGGTCGAATGCAATAAGGCCGTAAGTTACAGATGTATGGGGCTTTCCGCCCAGGTCGAAGAGCAGGTGAGCCTCTATCGAGGTTTCTCCGGTAACGTAGCTCTCGTTCGTGAACGTAAGGTCGTAATGCTTCTCCAGTGTAACGCTGAAGGTGGTAATGCCACTTTCGGGGAATTCTATAGTCCTGCCGAGGGCATCCAGGTCTACGCGCTTTTCATACCTCTCCGGTTCGCCTCCTTTGCCGCCCTTCCCGTCGTTAACGGTAACGTCGAATTTGAACCATCCGGACAGGGTTCCGGACAGGGTGCGGAGCCATAGAACGGCATTTCCGCTCCCGTCAACCGTAACTCCTTCAGGATAGAAACTTATTAGCCCGCTGGGCTTGTTGAAAAGGCCCGTTTTGCCGAGCGTGGGGTCATACTCAACCATGTAGGCTCCCGGCCATGTCATGGGGAAGGTGAAGGTGCCGCTTTCCAGCGTCCTTCCGGCAGGAAGGCCTTTAAGGGTAATCTTGGCTATGGTTCCCACACGGGCAAAGCGCAGCGACAGTTCGTTGGGCTGGGTGGCGGAAGTCACTACCTGCGACACCATCAAGTCGGCATTGGGGTCGAAGGAATCGGCCGTGGGGTTCTGACTGGTGGGCATATTCACAAGCAGTGTGAAATGGTCAGGCGTGCTTGTGTCGCCCCAGTGTGACTCCCATTCGGCCTGGCTGTCTCCCGTCCAATTAACGGAGTACAGGCTGCCGCTGGGATATACGCCAACATATCGGAAATCACCTCCGGTGGGGTTTTCCGCCAGGGAAGTCCTGTCTGCAAAAGTGATGTTGAAGCTCGCTGTAGCGGCATCGGCTGCAAGGGCGTCGGACGCTTCAATCTGGTATGGAGCAGGGCGCGATTTCTCATCCATGCTGTAATTGCCCTGAATGACCTCCGCTACGTCTATCTGGTCACCGGCGGACCAGTTGGTATGGTAAGTGAGGCCGTCGACCTGTATGGCTGTGCGCGTGCCTGCTTCTCCGGCGTGTACCGTCATTGTGTGGACGGGTGCGGTGGATGATTGAACGGTGATTTCAGCCTGGCAAGCCGATACGAGAGCCAGGACCGATATGATAAAAGCTATTCGTTTCATAGGTCCGCTCATTAAAAATCACCTCCGTTGATAATATCACCGATAGAACCGGCCTCGCCCTCGGAACCGGGCACGATGGATGAAGAAAAGCCACTTGTGGCAATCAAAGACAAAAGCCGGATTTCCAGTATCCGGACTGCAGGTTTGGTGTAATTTACCATATTATCTTGAAGTTTTTATGCCGCACAACATCTTCGCCGCTGTTAAACGTCTTACTCGCTCCTAATGCGGGAGCAAAATCAGTTGTTCTGATCCCTCAAAGCGTTGATCAAACGGACTACGTCCTTGCCCGAGCCTTCCAGTTCGTAGCCGCTCACGAAGCGGGTCACGGTGATGCGGTCTTCCCAGAGGCGGAGGAGGCGGTCGCCGACGGAGCGCTTGCGGTAGGCAAGCACCCCGTCGGTGCGGTTCTCCTTCTCGTAGCCGTGGGCCGACATCACCCTTTCCAGCAGAGGCGCCGTCTCTTCATCCGAGCCGGGCACGATGGCCTGCCTTCTGGCATAGCCGAAGCGCGGGTAGATGGCCGCGAACACCGCCATCAGCAGCGCAATCTGCCACAGCGAATCGTAGCCGTTAACGAATATCCTGGAGATATCCGCATCCACCACCTTCGCCACTATCAGGATGGCGATAATAAGGCACAGTATCACCATCAGCTGAACGAAGTACTTGACTGAACGTATAAGGTATCTCATAGCTGGTAACGTTAGATTCTTCGCTGCGCTCAGAATGACAACTCTGTCATCCGCCTCTTTCTGTCATCCGGCCTCTTTCTGTCATCCGGCCTCTTTCTGTCATCCTGAGGAGCGAAGCGACGAAGGATCTACTTCCTGGCAACAGCGCGTTTGGCGGCGGCGACGAGGCCGGCGGCGTCGAAGCCCCAGGCCTTCATCAGCTCGGCGGGAGTGCCCGACTGGCCGAATTTGTCCTCACCGTTAACGAACTCGATGGGAGTAGGCAGCGACTTGGCGGCAACGCCTGCCACGGCCTCTCCGAGACCGCCTGCCCAGTTGTGCTCCTCGGCCACTACGGCGCAGCCGGTCTTCTTCAGGGACGCCAGAATCGCCTTCTCGTCCAACGGCTTCACGGTCGCCACGTTCAGCACCTCGGCGCTTATGCCCTCGGCCTCAAGGGCCTCGGCGGCCTGCAGGGCCTCCCACACCAGGTGACCGTTGGTAATGATGCTCACGTCCTTACCCTCGTTCAGGTTGTACACCTTGCCGATCACGAAAGGCTCGTCGGCGGGGGTGAAGTTGGGCACGGAGGGGCGTCCGAAGCGGAGGTACACGGGGCCGTTCCACTCGGCGGCGGCAACGGTGGCGTTCTTGGTCTGGTTGTAGTCGCAAGGCACCACGACGGCCATTCCGGGCAGCGCGCGCATGAGAGCAATGTCCTCCATGGTCTGGTGGGTCGCGCCGTCCTCGCCGAGGGTGATGCCCGCATGGGACGATGCTATCTTCACGTTGGTGTGGCCGTACGCCACCTCCTGACGCAGCTGGTCATAGACGCGGCCGGTCACGAACTCGGCGAACGAGCCGATGAAAGGCACCTTGCCGGTGATGGCGAGACCTGCCGCCACGCCTACCATGTTGGCCTCGGCGATGCCGCACTGGATGAACCTTTCGGGGAATTCCGCAGCGAAGGCGTCCATCTTGAGGGAGCCCTTGAGGTCTGCGGTGAGAGCGACAACGCGCCCGTCCTTGCGTCCGGCCTCAACGAGCCCTGCTCCGAAGCCGCTTCGGGTATCTACCTTACCCTGGTCTGTATATTTCTTCATACTAATAATCGCCTAAAGTTTCTTCCAGTTGTTTCATTGCCTCTTCGCACTGCTCCGCGCTGGGGGCCTTGCCGTGCCACTTGTGGGTGCCGGCCATGAAGTCCACGCCGTGTCCCATCTCGGTGCGGAAGAGTATCATCTTGGGCTTGCCGTTGGCAGCACGGGCAATCTCGAACGCCTTCAGGATGGACTCGAAGTCGTGTCCGTCGGCCTCTATGACCTCCCAGCCGAAGGCTGTCCACTTGTCGCGCAGGTCGCCTACGCCGCCCACGCTGTCCACGGGGCCGTCGATCTGCTGGCCGTTCCAGTCGGTGAACGCCACCAGGTTGTCCAGCCCGTGGTGTGCCGCCCACATGCCGGCCTCCCAGATCTGGCCTTCCTCGCTCTCGCCGTCGCCCAGCAGGCAGAAGACGCGCGTGCCGTCGGCGTCAAGCTTCTTGCCGAGGGCTATGCCGGCGGCGCAGGAGAGGCCCTGGCCTAGGGAGCCGGAGCTCTGGAAGACGCCGGGCAGGCCGTCGGTCACGCAGGGGTGCCCCTGGAGACGGGTGCCGAATTTGCGGAGGGTGCCCAGCTCGCTTACGGGGAAGTAGCCCGCACGCGCCAGCACGGAATAGTATACGGGGGCCAGGTGGCCTGCGGAGATAATGAAGGCGTCCTGCCCCTTGGCATCACGTTTCCATGTTGCGGGGTCGTGCTTCATCTCGCTGAAATACAGAGCGGTCATCACATCCGTGATGCCCAAAGATCCGCCCGGGTGGCCGGACTTGGCCGTAGTCACCATTCGGACAATGTCCCTGCGGACTTGAGAGGCAATTCTGCCCAGTTCTTGAGGATTAGCCATATAGAAATAATGATTATTGTCTTAGTTCACAAAGATAACAAAAATAACTTATCTTTGCACCTGTTATGGAAATGGACCGAATTCGCAATTTCTGCATCATAGCTCATATAGACCACGGCAAGAGTACGCTGGCGGACCGCCTGCTGGAGCTTACCAGCACCCTGGCGGCGCGCGACATGGAAAACCAGGTGCTGGACGACATGGACCTGGAGAAGGAGAAGGGCATCACCATCAAGAGCCACGCCATCCAGATGCGCTACATGTACAAGGGCGAGGAGTACAGGCTCAACCTGATCGACACTCCGGGCCACGTGGACTTCTCCTACGAGGTCTCGCGTTCTATCGCTTCCTGCGAGGGCGCGCTGCTGGTGGTGGACGCCTCGCAGGGCGTGCAGGCGCAGACCATTTCCAATCTCTATATGGCCATAGACCACGGGCTGGAGATCATCCCCGTACTGAACAAGATAGACATGGAGTCCGCGCAGCCGGAGCTGGTGACCGACGAAATCTGCGACCTTCTGGGCTGCGCGCCGGAGGACGTCTTCAAGGTCTCCGCCCGCACCGGCGAAGGCGTGCCGCCCATCCTGGACGCCATCGTGGAGAAGATTCCCGCCCCTGCCGGCGACCCGTCCGCTCCCCTGCAGGCGCTCATTTTCGACTCCGTCTTCAACTCCTTCCGCGGCGTAATCGCCTACTTCAAGGTGGCAAACGGCTGCGTGCGCAAGGGCGACAAGGTGAAGTTCTTCGCCACTGGCATGGAGTACGAGGTGGAGGAGGTGGGCTCGCTGAAGATGAAGCTCATCCCGGGCACCGAGGTGGGCTGCGGCGACGTGGGCTACATCATCACGGGCATCAAGAGCGCCGTGGAGGTGAAGGTGGGCGACACCATCACCCACGTCGCCAACCCCTGCTCGCAGGCCATCGCCGGCTTCGAGGAGGTGAAGCCGATGGTGTTCGCAGGTATGTACCCCGTGCAGGCGGACAAGTTCGAGGAGCTGCGGGCCGTACTGGAGAAGTTCCAGCTGAACGACGCCTCCTTCGTGTACGAGCCCGAGAGCTCGCTGGCGCTGGGAAGCGGCTTCCGCTGCGGCTTCCTGGGCCTGCTGCACCTGGAAATCGTGCAGGAGCGCCTCTTCCGCGAGTTCGACATGGACGTCATCACCACGGTACCGAACGTCTCATATAAAGTATATACGATGCAAGGCGAGGTGCTCGACGTGCACAACCCCTCCGGCCTGCCGGCGCCGACTCTCATCGACCATATCGAGGAGCCGTACATCCGCGCGCAGATAATCAGCAAGTCCGAGTTCTTCGGGCCCATCATGAAGCTCTGCCTGGACCGCCGCGGCACGCTGGTGAGCCAGCACTACATCACCGCCGAGCGCGTGGAGCTCAACTACGACATGCCGCTGAGCGAGATAGTGTTCGACTTCTACGACAAGCTGAAGACCATTAGCAAGGGCTACGCGTCCTTCGACTACCACATCACCGGATACCGCCCGGCTAAGCTCGTGAAGCTGGACATTCTGCTGAACGGTGAGCCCGCCGACGCCCTGTCCACCCTGATTCACGAAGACAACGCCTACACCTTCGGCCGCAAGATGTGCGAGAAGCTCAAGGACCTCATCCCCCGCCAGCAGTTCGACATCCCCATCCAGGCTGCCATCGGCGCCAAGATCATCGCCCGCGAGACCGTAAAGCAGGTGCGCAAGGACGTCACCGCCAAATGCTACGGCGGCGACGTAACCCGCAAGAGGAAATTGCTCGAAAAGCAGAAGGAAGGCAAGAAGCGCATGCGCCAGATCGGCACCGTCCAGGTGCCGCAGAGTGCGTTTATGGCCGTGCTGAAGCTGGACAGCTGACGCTGTCAGATTTTAATCTGTCATTCTGAGCGAAGCGAAGAATCTCTTTAAACCTCGGTACACCTTTTGCGTCTAAAGAGTCGTATGCTGGAGCAGGAAAGATTCTTCAATGAGCTGGTGCGGCAGTACAGCGAGCAGCTGTACTGGCACGTGCGCGGCATCGTGGGGAGCCACGAGGACGCGGACGACCTGATGCAGGAAATCTTCATCAAGGTGTGGCACGCTCTGCCCCGCTTCCGCGGCGACTCGGATCCCTTTACCTGGCTCTGGCGAATAGCCACCAACGAGGCCATCTCCTTTTTACGTAAGGCGCGCGTGCGTGCGGCACTGAGTTTCTCCCGCATCGATGCGGAAGCGGAGCGTATCAGCGACCCCAGCCCCTACTTCGACGGCGACAAGGCTCTCAGGGCCCTCCGCAAGGCCATCGCCTCCCTGCCCGACAAGCAGCGTCTGGTGTTCACCATGCGCTACTACGAGGAACTGAGCTACGAGCAGATTTCCGAGATAACGGGTACCAGCGTAGGGGCCCTGAAGACCTCCTACCATATTGCTTACGAGAAAATCAAGGACTTTCTGACCACCACCGATTAAACCTGTTACGAACTATTGCGTCTAAATAAGCGAAATGAAAAAGAACATGCCATATTCAACGCCGGAAGGATATTTCGAGGGCCTGCAGAACAGGCTCGGCGAGATTCCCGCACGCAAGAGCAGGATAAACCTGACGCCTTACCTGGCTCTTGCAGCGAGCTTCATGCTTGCCATGCTCGCCGGCAATTACATACTTATGAAGACCACGGCCTCGCAGCCTGCGTCTGAAGACGAGATAGTTGAGTACCTCATAGATTCGGGCATGACTCTGGCCCAGCTTGAGGACGAAATATATAATTATTAAATATGTTTTGGTTATGAAAAAGTTGGTTTCCATTTTGCTGACAGTCAGCATCGCAGCAGTGGCTCTCGCACAGCCGCAGCAGCAAGGCCGCAAAGACTTCCACGACAAGTCGAAGGGCATTGTAATCCGTAATGAAGCGGAGAAATTCAAAGCCGAAAGGGTGGCTTTCATAACGTCCGAGGTCGGCCTCACCGCCGAGGATGCCCAGGCATTCTGGCCTATCTACAACAAGGCCGAGGCTGAACAGAAAGAGCTCAACGTGGCCGAGAAGAAAGCGTACATTGCATTAACCAAGGCTCTCAATGAAGGAGAGGGCAACGTAGACGCCCTTCTGGACAACTACGTAAAGGCCAAGAAGGCTAATGTAAATGTCCACATCGGCTACATGAAGGAGTACAAGAAAGCCATCGGAACCGAAAAGACCGCCAAGTTCTTCGCCAGCGAGGAGAAGTTCCGCAGGAATCAGTTCCACAAGCTCGCCGATGAGTACAGGAAGAACTGCGGTCACAAAGGACACGGCGCACCCGGCAAAGACTTCAAAGGTGGCCGAAGCGGCGAATTCCGGGGCGGCCACAATGGCAACCAGCAAGGTGCCCCTCAGAGCATTCCCCAGGGCGAATAAATTCGTTCATTAATCCGCTCAGCGGGCAAGGTCCCATTATACATGGCAGACCTTGCCCGCTATTCTATGTCTGAAGGTTGTACAGGGCACATTGCCGTGCAAGGTCCCCAGCCTAAAACGGGACCTTGCCCGGAATAAATCAAATCGCCTTTGCGTAATGGGTAGGCTCCTTCTTCGGCGGCTCCGGATGCACCACCGAGGCGGGCTTCCTGGACACGAAGGAATAAACCAGCAGTGCCACGCCGGCAACGATGAACGGAATGGAAAGCAGCTGTCCCATGTTCAGGGCCATGCTGTTCTCGAATTCCACCTGCGGCTCCTTGATAAACTCTATCAGGAACCTCATGCCGAAGCAACCGACCAGGAACAAGCCAAAAAAGAATCCCCTGTGAACTTTGTCCAGTTTCTTGGCGTAAACCCAAAGCAGAACCAATCCCAGAATCAGATAGCTTAACGACTCGTAGATCTGAGTGGGATGCTTGGGTTCGGTCTCTCCGCGAAGCTCGAAAACGAAGCCCCACGGTAAAGAGGTGACATCACCGTAAATCTCTGAATTAAAGAGGTTTCCAAGCCTTATCAAACAACCTGCAAACGCAACAGTAATCACCAGTCGGTCCATAATCCAGAGGAAGTCGAAGTCGTTCTTCTTTCCGTAATGCACAGAGAACCACCACATTCCCAGAAGCAGGGCAATGGCGCCGCCGTGGCTGGCAAGTCCGCCCTTCCAGGGCATGAAGATCTCCCAGAATCCGGCCCATGAGCCGAAGTAATAATCCGGCTGATAGAAGCAGCAGTGCCCGAGGCGTGCGCCCACTATGGTAGCTATAAGCAAGGTATAAAGAAGCGGGTCCAGAAGCTTCTCAGGCACGCCCTCGCGACGGAAAAACCAGCGGAAGAGGTACCAGCCGATAATGAACCCGGAAACAAAAAGCAATGAATACCAACGAATTCCGAAATTTCCTATGGTGAAAATCTCGGGATTGACGTTCCAGTGTATCGCAAGCAATTCCATACTCAAAAAATTTTTCAAAGATAGGCTTTTTAAGGCGCATTAACAACCCAAAACAGGTATAATTTTTGCAGCAAAAGTCGCGCCCGTTACGTAAAAACATGAAAAAATCTATAGTAGTTTTAGCACTAATCTCGCTGACGCTGCAAACAGCCAATGCCCAGGAAACGGTCTATCTGACCCTGGACCAGGCCCTGCAGACGGCCCTGAGCGAGAACGCATCCGTCCGCATCGCGGACCTGGAAATCGAGCGCACCGGATATGCCCGTAAAGGCAGCTACGCCGCACTCTTCCCGCAGATTGACGGCTCCGGCTCCTATCAGCGCACCATCAAAAAACAGGTAATGTACATGGACTTCGCCATCGGCGGCGGCTCGAGCGACGGCTCCGAAGGGGGCGGTTCGGTCTCCCGCGACGGCATCGAGGTGGGCCGCTGGAACACCTGGTCCACAGGCATATCGGCCAGCATGCCGCTGGTTAACGCACAGCTCTGGAAGAGCCTGCAGATAAGCGACCAGGACGTGGAGCTGGCGGTGGAAAAGGCACGCGCCTCCCGCCTGGAGACCGTCACCCAGGTGAAGAAGGCCTTCTTCACCGTCCTGCTGGCCAAAGAGGCGCTTAACGTTTATCAGTCGGTCTACGAGAACGCACGCGAGAACCTCGAGCTCACGCAGAAGAAGTACAACGCGCAGCGCGCCTCGGAGCTGGACCTCACCCGCGCAAAGACCACACTCGCGAACGCCGTGCCCAACATGTACGACGCCGCCAACTCGGTGGAGCTCGGCCTGTGGCAGCTGAAGGCCGTCATGGGGGTGGACCTGGACAGCAACATAGATGTCGCTGGCACCCTCAAGGACTACGCGGAAATGATGCTGGAGGCCCCCGAAAGCGGCTCCGACCTCAGCGGCAACTCCTCCCTGAGGCAGCTGGCCATCCAGGCGGAGCAGCTTGCGAACACCGTAAAGATGCAGCAATACGCCTTCCTGCCGTCGCTGGCAGTGGGCTTCAACTACAGCATCAACGCTATGGCCAACGACTACAACTTCAGCCAGTACAAGTGGTCCCCCTACTCCTACGTGGGCCTCAGCCTCAGCATCCCCATCTTCTCCGGAGGCAAGAGACTGAATGCAGTGCGGCAGGCAAAGGTGCAGGCGGCCGAGCTGGACATCCAGCGTACGAACACCGAACGCCAGCTGCAGATAGCCATACGGCAGTACCTCGGCACCATGGACACCGCCACCAAGAGCTACGCCTCCGCCGCAAGCGCAGTGGAGACCGCCCAGAAGGCGTACTCCATCGCCCGCCAGTCGTACGACGTGGGCCGCAGCACCCTGACCGACCTCAACGACGCCCAGCTGGCGCTCACCCAGAGCGAGCTCGGCGTATGCCAGGCAATCTTCAGCTACTTGTCTGCCAAGTCCGACCTCGAGGGCACCCTTGGCGCAGATTTCATAGAAAACAGCAACACAAATGAATAAAACACTCATTTTAGCCGCCGCCGTGCTGCTCGCAGGCTGCGGTCAACAGAACAGCGGGACCGGCGCCCAGGGTGCCCCCCAGCAGGAAACCAAGCCCCTGGTAAGCGTGATTACCGCAAGCAAAGAGCGCGTTCCGCAGACCGCCCTGTACTCATCTACCGTACAGGCCAACGTGGTCAACAACATAGCCCCTCAGAGCGGCGGCCGCATCCAGAAACTCAACGTGGAAGTGGGCGACTTCGTGTCCAAGGGGCAGGTACTCGCAGAGATGGACCGCGTGCAGCTGGACCAGGCGGAACTCAAGCTCCGCAACGACGAGACCGAGCTCGAGCGCGTACGCGCCCTGCTGGCCCAGGGAGGCATCTCCCAGGCGGACTTCGACCAGCTGGAGCTGGCCTGCAACGTGAGCCGCAGCAACTGGCGCAACATTGAGGAGAACACCATACTCCGCAGCCCCGTGAGCGGCGTGGTGACCGCACGCAACTACGACCGCGGCGACATGTACGCCATGTCCCAGCCCATCTATACCGTGCAGCAGATCACTCCCGTGAAGATACTGGTGGCCATTTCCGAGACCGACTACACCCGCGTGAAGAAGGGCGACAAGGTCTCCCTCACCGCCGACGCCCTTCCCGGCAAGACCTTCGAGGGCACGGTGAACCGCCTCTATCCCGTGATGGACGCCGCCACGCACACCTTCAACGTGGAGGTGCTGGTGCCCAACACCCGCAGGGAGCTCCGTCCGGGGATGTACGCCCGCGTGACCGTGAATTTCGGCGACAGCGTCAGCATTACGGTGCCCGATTCCGCGGTCTCCAAGATGCAGGGCGCCGGCACCCGCACGGTCTTCGTAATCGACGGCGAGGACAAGGCGGTCATGAAGGTGGTGACCCTCGGGCGCCACTTCGACGGCAAGTTCGAGGTGCTCTCCGGCATCGAGGAGGGCGAGCGAGTGGTCGTTAAGGGCAATTCTACGCTCAAGGCAGGTCAAACAGTGGAAATCGGACAGTAATGAGCATCTACAGATCAGCGGTCAAGAACCCGGTAACCACCGCTCTCGTATTCATCGCCTTCATGATACTCGGTATCTTCTCGCTGAGCCGGACGAGCATCGCCCAGTTCCCCGAGTTCGATTCCAATACCATCATGGTGATGGCGTCTTATCCCGGAGCCAACGCCGCGGACATCGAGAACAACCTCACAAAGGTGCTCGAGAACGCCCTGAACGGCGTTGAGAACCTTAAGGAGCTGACTTCCAGGTCCAAGGAGAACGTATCCCTGCTCACCCTGACCTTCGAGTACGGCACGGACATAGAGGAGGCGACCAACAACGTCCGAGACAAGCTGGACATGGTCAACTCCAACCTGCCGGACGGCGCATCCATGCCCGTCATCTTCAAGTTCAGCGCGGACGACATGCCCATCATGTTCCTCACGGCGACGGCCGACGCCAGCCTCGACGGATTGGACAAGATACTTGACGACCGCCTCGCCACCCCTCTGGCCCGCGTGCCGGGAGTGGGTACGGTGAGCGTCGCCGGAGCCCCCACCCGCGAGATCCAGGTCTACTGCGACCCGTCCCGCCTGGAGGCTTACAAGCTGAGCATCAGCGGCATTGCGGCCACCATCGCCTCGGAGAACAAGAACCTGCCCTCGGGCAACATCGACATAGGCTCCAGCACCTACACCCTGCGCGTGCAGAAGGAGTTCAGCGACCCTTCGGAACTGCTGGACATCGTCGTAGGCACCGCCGGCGGACGTACGGTGTACCTGCGAGACGTGGCCACCGTGCGCGACGGCAGCGAGGAGCGGGAGCAGGAGTCGTACACCGACGGCATCCGTTCCGCCCGAATCATCATCCAGAAGCAGTCGGGCGCCAACACGGTCAACGTAATCAAGGGCGTCAAGAAGCAGCTGGAGAAGATCAAGCCCACCCTGCCCGCCGACGTGGACGTAACCATACTGGTGGACGGCTCCACGGAGATCATCAACACCATCAAGACGCTGCGGGACACCATCATAATCACCTTCCTGGTGGTCATGCTGGTGGTGTTCCTCTTCCTGGGCAACTTCAAGTCGACCTTCATCATCGTGCTGTCGATCCCTATGGCCCTGCTGGCGTCGCTGGTGTACCTGTACGCCACCGGCAACACCCTGAACATCATTTCCATGTCCGCCCTGGCGATTGCCATAGGCATGGTGGTGGACGACGCCATAGTGGTGCTGGAGAACGTGTCCACGCACCTGGCGCGAGGGGAACGGCCCAAGGAGGCGGCTGTACACGGCACCTCCGAGGTGGGCATCTCCGTTATCGCATCCACCCTCACCATGCTCTGCGTGTTCCTGCCGCTTACCATGATCAAGGGCATGTCGGGCATCATGTTCCGGCAGCTTGGATGGATAGTGAGCATAATCATGGTGGTCTCCACCACCGCCGCGCTCACCCTCGTGCCCATGCTCTGCTCCCGCTGGCTCAAGCCTAACGAGAAGCACGGGCGTGCGTACAACGCCATCTTCGGGCCCGTCAACCGCTTCATCGACTGGATCTCCAGGGGCTACGGGCACGTAATCCACTGGGCCACCAAGAGGCGTGCGGTCGTAATCATCGCCTTCGCCGTGGTGTTCGCCGCCGCCGTGGCGCTGATGGCCCCCGGCGTGAAGACGGAATTTTTCCCTCACAGCGACACCGACCGCATCTCCTGCAACATCGAGCTGCCCATGGGAACGGCGCAGAGCGTCACCCGCGAGTTCGCCTTCCGCCTCTACGACGACGTGCGCGAGGCGGTCCCGGAGGCGCAGCGCATCAACTTCACCTTCGGCCAGGCCGACACCGACAACACCTTCGCCAACATGCAGAGCAACGGCACGCACATCATCTCCATGAACGTGCGTATCGGCACCAGCAGCACGCGCAAGCGCACCAGTGCCGAGATTGCCGACGTCATCCGCGGCGTGCTGAAGCACTATCCCGACATCCACCGAGCTACCGTTACCGAGGGCGGCGGACGTATGGGAGGCGCCTCGATGATCAAGGTGGAGGTGTACGGCTACAGCTTCCAGACCACCGACGAGGTTGCCCGCGAGCTAAGGGCCAAGATGCTGGAGGACCCTGCCTTCGCGCAGGTGACCCTGAGCCGCGACGAATACACGCCGGAGTACCAGATGGACTTCGACCGCACCAAGCTGGCCCTCAACGGACTCAACTCCACCACCGCCGGTGCGGCATTCAGCGCCGCCATGAGCGGCAGCGTGGCCTCCTTCTACCGCGAGGACGGCGAGGAGTACAGCATACGCGTGCGCTACGCCCCCGAGTTCCGTACGAGCATCGAGGACATGGAGAACATACCCGTGACCAACGGCCTCGGCAACGTGGTGCGCATGAAGGAACTGGGCAGCATCGTGGAGACCCTGGTGCCGCCGTCCATCGAGCGCAAGGACCGCGAGCGCCTGATTACCGTAACCGGTATCGTGGCGCGCGGAGCAGCCCTTTCGGACGCAGTGGAAGCGGCCCAGCGCGCCATTGACGCCACCGACGTGCCTGCCGAGCTGACCATCCAGATTGCCGGCGACTACGAGGAGCAGCAGGATATGTTTGCCGACCTTTTCCTGCTCATCGCGCTGATTATTATTTTGGTTTACATGGTCATGGCGTCCCAGTTCGAGTCGTTCATGAGCCCGTTCGTGATTATGTTCAGCGTGCCGTTCGCAGTGGTGGGCGTGCTGCTGGGTTTCACGGTTTCCGGAGTGAACCTCGGAATGATGTCGCTGGTGGGTATAATAATTCTGCTGGGTATAGTGGTGAAGAACGGTATCGTGCTGATAGACTACACCATACTGCTGCGCGAGCGCGGCATGAACGTGCGCGACGCCTCCACCACCGCGGCCCGCAGCCGTCTGCGTCCTATCCTCATGACCACCCTCACCACCGTGCTGGGTATGCTGCCTATGGCTATCGGCACGGGCGAGGGCTCCGAGATGTGGCGCGCCCTCGGCGTCACCGTGTGCTGGGGTCTTTCTATCTCTACCCTGGTGACCCTGGTGCTCATTCCTACCGTCTATTGTTCCATCTGCGTGCGCCAGGACAAGCGCAAGAAAAAACTCGCATTGAAATGAAAGCTGTCTTTATAAGTTATAATCAAGCATATAGCGACGAGATTATCGAGGTGCTCGAGTCCGTGCGCCAGCGCGGCTACACCCGCTGGACCGACATACAGGGCCGCGGCGGCTTCAACGGCACGCCCCACCTGGGCGACCACGCCTGGCCCGAGCAGAACCACGCGGTGCTTACCGTGGTGGACGATTCCAAGGTGCAACCCATCCTCGACGCCCTGCGCACAAAAGACGAAGGCTCTCCCGACCTGGGTCTGAGAGCCTTCGTATGGAGTGTGGAGGAGGCGTATTAGTTACTTCCTGATAGCTGCGATGCCGGGGAGCTCCTTGCCTTCGAGGGCCTCGAGCATGGCGCCGCCGCCTGTGGAGACGTAGCTGACCCTCTTGGCGTAACCCATCTGGGTGACTGCTGCAACGGAGTCACCGCCGCCTACGAGGGTGTATGCACCGGCCTCGGTGGCCTTTGCCAGCAGCTCGGCGATCTTGAGGGTACCCTTGGCGAAGGGAGCGATCTCGAATACGCCGACGGGGCCGTTCCAGAGGATAGTCTTGGAGCCGAGGATGACCTTCTCCCATGTTGCGAGGGACTCGGGGCCAGCGTCAACACCTTCCCAACCTTCGGGAATTGCGTTCGAAGGAACGACCTTAGTATTGGCATCGGCGCTGAAAGCATCTGCGATGAGGGTCTGGGTGGAGATGTAGATGTTCACGCCCTTCTCCTTGGCCTTTGCGAGGATCTCGAGTGCCTGGGGCATGAGCTCGTCCTCGTGCAGGGAGTTGCCGATCTGACCGCCCTGGGCCTTGATGAAGGTGTAACCCATACCGCCGCCGATGATGAGGTTGTCCACCTTCTCGAGCATATTCTCGAGAACTGCGAGCTTGCTGGACACCTTGCTGCCGCCGATGATAGCGGTGAAGGGGTGCTGGGCGTTCTTGAGCACGTTGTCGATGGCCTTGATCTCACCTTCCATAAGGTAGCCGAACATCTTGTCCTCAGGGAAGTAGTCGGCGATGAGGGCGGTGGAGGCGTGGGCACGGTGTGCGGTGCCGAATGCGTCGTTGATATAGCAGTCTGCGTAAGAAGCAAGAGTCTTTACGAAACCCTTCTGGGACTCCTTGACGGCTGCCTTGGCGGCCTTCTTCTCCTCGTCGGAAGCGTCCTCTGCGAGTCCGCGGGGCTTGCCTTCCTCTTCTGCATAGAAGCGGAGGTTCTCGAGCAGGAGGGCCTCACCAGGCTTGAGGGCTGCAACCTCGGCCTGGGCCTTCTGGCAGTCGGCTGCAAACTTGACGGGAACTCCGAGGCACTCGGAAACGTGTGCCTGGATGTGCTTAAGGGAGAACTTGTCGGCCACGCCCTTCGGACGTCCGAGGTGGGACATGATGATGAGGGAGCCGCCGCCTGCGAGCACCTTCTTGAGGGTGGGCATCGCCGCACGGATGCGGGTGTCGTCTGTAATCTCGAAATTCTCGTTAAGGGGGACGTTGAAGTCAACGCGTACGATGGCCTTTTTGCCTGTGAAGTCGTAGGAATCGATGTGCTGTTGCATTGTTATTGAGTGTTTTTTGAAAATTCCGACGCAAATTTAGAAAAAAAAAACATATCTTTGTTTTCCTATGAAATATATGATGACAATGCCCTACAAAAAGCCGGAGCTTTCTTTAGAAGAAATAGAGCCGGACATTCTGATTTGCCAAAGCATGGGTCTCCCCGGAAGCCTCGAGGACACATATGATGAACCTATCTAAAGAGTATCGGACAATGAAAAAGTTTTACATTCTTGCTCTTGCACTAGCGGCCTGTTCCTGCAGTGTGGAAGAACCTGGGACTTCCGTAACTCCTGACGAAAAGGAAGTCATCTTGCGCGCCGTTTACAGCGACGACGAAACAAAGACCGTCCGACAGGCTGACGGCAAGGTTTTCTGGTCTCCCGGCGAGGCTATCAGCGTTTTGAGAAAGACCGGCTACAGCAGCAATACACAAGTAGGTTGCTATAAGTTCGTCTCTACTAATACCGAGCCTCAGGCTTCCGTAGAATTCCGCGGCACGCTGCCTGATACGGGTTACGATCAGATTTGGGCGATATATCCTTATGACGAGCAAAACGCCCAGATCCGCGACAGCTATGATGTTTTCAGCGGCAGTAGCTGGCTTCCGTTCCATCAAACTGCGGTGGCTGGTACATTCCCGGACCGGCTTTACATAGCGGCAGCGACAACCACGACCAACGAACTGGTATTCAACCATCCGCTGGGCGGTATAAAATTTTCGCTGACCACCCCCGGGATCACAAAAGCCTATGTCAAGGCTTTTGATAACGACCGCGTCGCCGGAATTGTCAGTTTGGGTTATAACTCCAACAGCGGCAAAATATATGCGGATTGGAGCAACCAGAATATTCCGGAAGAATCTATAATAGATTTAGTTTCGGCAGACGGCAGTCCTTTCGAAACCGGGGCGGATTACTACTTCGTCATGCTTCCGCATAACTACAAAGGATTCGACTTTCTGTTCGAGCGCTCCGACGGGAAAATCCTCCGTCGTAAAATAGACAAGCAGGTGGAAATAAAACCTGCATGTTTCCGCACCCTCATGGAGGCAGACAGCGGCCTTGAGTGGGTGGATAATGTACTCTCCCTTTCGGCAACGAGTTTCGATGCATCGGATTACGCCTGTTCCTTCGACGTTGTCGGCACATCTTTCTCGGACATCAACGTTACGCCCGACTGCGATTGGCTTGTCCTTTCCGACTCCAAGGGCGACACCAAATTCGGCCGCACTTACACTTTCCTTGTAAAGGCTAATTACGGGGCGGAGCGCAATGGTACCATTTCCTTCACCTCTGACGGCCAGACCGAGACTTTCACCGTCACTCAGGCCGCCTGCTCAAGGGCTGTTATCCCCGTCAGGCATAATTCCGGCGTCATTTTCACATCCACGACCTGTCAAAAGAGTTTCTCTATGACTAATGCCTTCGAGGCTATAAAAACGGAAATGGGCGACTCTTTCAACTATGCGGTAATCCATGCGAAAGACAGCAAGCTCTACTCATTCCCCACAGTTTTGAGCGGATGTTACTCTGTTAGCGCGCATCCCAATGGCTTTATCGACGGACGCACAAAGATACTGAACAATATAAGCGACGCAGAAAAGATGCTGACCGATATCAGGTCTGCCATTTCCAACACCAACGATTATTACCGGCCCGTTACCTCTATCGGCGTAGCTTCCACGGTTGACGACGACAACATCAAGGTTGACGTGGATGTATACGGTGCGATGGCCGGATCTTACTGCATTGTAGCGATGCTGGTTGAAAGGAACGTGAGTATACAGCAGTATCCCCAGTCGGGCGGCGGCAAACACGATTACATCGCGCGTATCATGTTTACCTCCGGTCTATATGATTACGAAACGTTCAGTATCCCGTCCGATGGCGCCACAACTTCGTTTACTTATAACGGAACGCTGAAAAACACCTACAACCGTGACAATTTGTTCGTGTTTGTCTTTGTCTTGAATACCTACGGAACGCCGCCGAATCTTAATTTACTTGTCCTGCCAGACCATTGGACCAGTGGTAACAGAATGTGGTGGTACAACGACAACAGCCGCATGGCGCCTATAGGTACCAAGGTTGACCCGGAGCTGCAATAGATGATTGAGTTTCCGTCATCTTTCTGGAAGGACTACGAGCTGCTGGACAGCGGCGCGGGCGAGAAGCTGGAGCGCTTCGGCGCATACGTGCTGGCGCGCCCCGAGCCTAAGGCGCTGTGGGACAAGAGTCTCCCGCAGGCCGAGTGGGACCGTCTGGCGCACACCCGCTTCAAGCCCGGCGCCGGTTTCGGCAAGGCCGGGAAGGAGGACAGCGGCACCTGGGAACGCCTGCATAAGATGGACGACCAGTGGTGGATCCGGTATCCCATCGGCGGGGCTGCCGCGGAAGCAGTGGGGGCCGCGGCCACGTCCATTCTCGCTGCTTCGCAGCTGCGGCTGAGTAACGCCGCAACCCCCACCGCTTCTGCGGAACTCAGCCTCCGCCTCGGGCTCACGTCGTTCAAGCACGTCGGGGTGTTTCCGGAGCAGGCGCCCAACTGGGAGTTCATCTACCGGAAGTGCAAGGAGATGGACCATCCGAGGGTGCTGAACCTGTTCGCCTACACCGGAGCGGCGTCGCTTGCGGCACGTGCCGGAGGGGCGGAGGTCACGCACCTCGACTCCGTCCGCCAGGTGGTCACATGGGCCCGCGGGAATATGGAGCGCACAGGTTTGGAAAATATTCGCTGGGTCGTCGAAGACGCCATGAAATTCGCACGCAGGGAGGCACGCCGAGGCAACACCTACGACGGCATCATCCTGGATCCGCCGGCATACGGTCACGGGCCCGACGGCGAGAAGTGGAAGCTCGACGAGTGCCTCTTCGAGATGCTGCGCACCGTGGCTCAGATTCTTGCGCCCCACGGCTTCGTGGTGCTGAATTTGTACTCCAACGGCTACAGTGCCGCCCTCGGCGAAACGCTGGTTCGCGAAGCCTTCGGCGTCCCCGCCGCGAAGGCCGACGAGGGGGGTGTTTCGGCAAACCGTGGCCGCCCATGGCCGCGTGAATGGGAGGGGCCCGCCGCGTCAGCGGTGGGAGGGATGAGCGAAGCGAAGTTTGACGGGATACCCCCCTCCGAGGCCGCAACAGCGGCGGGGAACATAACCTCCGGCGAGCTGGCTCTCCGTGACGGGTTCGGCAAAGTTCTGCCGTTATCGATAGTTGTACGATTAGAGAAATAAATACTAAAGATTATGAAAAAGCTTTTATTGATTGCCGCGGCCCTGGTTGCCGCATGTTCGTGCGATTTCAGTGATATTTTCAACCGCTATGTGAAAGGCGACGGAATATCCGTAGATGTGCCCTGTACACTGCCGGAATTCGACTCGGTTTCTTCTTTGGGGTCTATAGATGTATTCTATACCCAGACTTCCGGAGAGCAGTCGGTAGTGCTTACTTGCGACGAGAACCTTGTGGAGTATTATGATATCGCGGTTAAAAACGGAACGCTTAACGTGACTGTAAAACGGGGATATCTCGTGAATCCGGAGACAAAGACTTTCGTTACGGTCAACAGTCCCAACCTTAAGTCTGTTAGCCTTACAGGGTCAGGTGACTGCTTCGTGAACGGAAATATCAAATCTTCCGAAGATCTTTCATTCTCACTTAGCGGCAGCGGTGATCTGGAGTGCAACGGCAATATTGAATGTCCGGTCTTTACCAGCAAGACTACAGGCTCCGGAAACTCCACTATTCATCAGCTCGTTTCCGGGTCGGCAGTTCTCACGACCACTGGAAGCGGTGATATTTCGGTGAATACCATTACCGCCGAGAATATCGTTCTGGTGAGTTCCGGCAGCGGTGACGGCTATCTTGGATGCAAAGATGCCGGAGGCATCAACGTCCGCATCACCGGCAGCGGCAGCGTTACGCTCACAGGCAACGCCCGCAGCCTTACCGAAAAAGTCACCGGCAGCGGCCGTGTGAACAGTCGGAACTTGAATTTGGATTAAAGATTGTTCTCCAGCAGGTCCAGCCGGGAAATGTAGGTGGCGCGCAATTGAGTCACTGCATCCTCGAAACTGAGGTTTTCGTCCCCGTTAACAAGGAGCCCCTTGTTTTCCCAGCGGTCCCGGGCAGGATTCCATAGAGCGAAGTTCAGCTGCGCAGAAGCGGCGAACTTCGCTTTGTAATTGTCTATTTCTTCCGGAATACGACGCAGCTCCGGCAGCAATTCCATAAAGCGGGCGCGTACTTTTGCGCAAAAAGCGGGATCTTTGAACAAACGCCCGTACCAGAAAGCCCTCTTGTTCAATGTGCCGGCAGTTCTCAAGGCGTTCTTGGTCAGGCACCAGTCGAAGTCCCAGCAGGGGCCGGCCTTGAGCTTGCCGCCTTCGTCCAGATGCATATATACGCTGCCGGGGTGCCTTAGCTCGGAATTGCCCATTATGTTAAACACCAGCCAGTAATCCACGAAGGAATCGATGTCCAGGTATGCGGCATACCCTTTTTCGGGGTCGGCGAAATCCTTCCCGTACAAAGCGGCGGCGGCATCTTTGACGTATTTCTTGATGAAAGTCTCCCGCTCGGGCGTAAGCTCCTTTGCCGGCGGATACTTTACGGCAAACGGTATCCCGCAGAACAGGTAGGACGACGACCCGTGGTAGTCCTCCCACTGCACCTCGTTGTCGAAGTGGAAGTCAGACTCCAGCAAGTAGCCTCCGGGAGCGAGGTTGAGCCTGTCAGGCCCGACGGCAACCGACTCCGACAGCAGATACTGGCCGAGGTGCTTCCCGTTGATTACCAGCTCCACGGGCACGCACCGCGGTGTCCAATCCAGAGAGGTTAGGGACGACACCTTCATCGCCAGCAGGTTGCGCATCAGCGTACGGTCGCAGAAGTTGGCAAGCAGCACCCAGTCGCGATGGGCAGGCATCCCGAGAAGGGGCACGTCGTCGGCAAGGCGCAGGCGGTACGGCTTCTTCGGCCAGCGCCAGGTTGTGTTGCCACGGCCCTTTACGGTGCAAGCCAGGGGTTCGGGGACCTCACGTCCGTCGGCGTCCTGGATTCGCAGTTGCGCCGCAATCCGCACTTCCTTCGACTCAATTGCCGCCCCACCTTCGGTATCGATGTATAATACCGGCAGGCCCGTATGCGTAAACGGAGTCCGTTCGACAGCACCGGCGGCAAGCGGAATCATCAAGACACAGAACAAAAATATTTTCCGGAAAACGCTCATTTCACTCAACGCAAATATAACATAATTTCATATTTTTGTGGCAATGAAAGGGCGGGTACATATTGTTCTGCTTGCGGCTGCATTTCTTCTGCTGACCGGCAGTTGTGCGACCCCGTCCGCCTTGTTCATGCAGACAGTAGAGAATGGATACCGCTCCGGAATGTACAGTCAGGATCGTCTCCAGTTCGTGGATCCGGTAGGCGATGCATTCCTTCTCCGCAAACTGGATACAATTCCCGTCAAGCTCTGGACTTACTTTATTCATGCATCCCTGCCGCAGGCCGAGGGCCGCAAACAGAGTCCTTCCACCACTTCTTTCAAGATAGGAAATTCCTTGCCAATAGATACGGACAGGTTGCTGAACAAGTGCGCTATTGTCATGCGCGGGTATTTTCCGGAGATTATTCCATCTTCGTGTGACGAACACAAATGGTCTCCAGACGCCAGCGCCTACCTCCGCTATGGCTACTGGCACCGCCTCGGAAGGCGTATGTCCAAAGCCCAGCAAGACTGCCCGGCACCCACTTTGGGCATGACGAAACTGCTCATTTGCCTTTCCTGCGGATGGACGTCCCGATATTGCGTCACGGGGCAGGAAAATGCTCTGTCGCAGTGGATTATGCTTCGCCCCGACAGGAGTGTGGAACCTCATGAGCTTTTCTCCGAAAGCTATCGCCTTAACAAAGGCAACATCTATCTTGCTTTGCTAACCTGCGAAAACATACTCACCAAAATGCCGTTCAGGCCGGACCGGAACAAGGATCCCATGCAACGTAAACTCGCATATATACGTGATGACTCGGAGCCCCTGGGAGACAACTATGGGGCCTGGTACCATTTCTTCGGAGCCGCACTTTACGGCTTCGTGCGGTCCAGGTCACTGAGCACTTTCGTAGTTGACGTGGAAAGCTTCGGCTCTTTCTTCTACGAAGGCCCGGACCGCCAGGAAAGCTTACTGAACCGTTGCGGCGCCATTTTCGGCTCACAGCTTCGCACCATGTTCGAAAGCGCCGCCTGGTGCCTCGTCCCTTCAGACGCCAGGACCGACTACCTTCTCCCCGGCGAATAATGGGCCTTGCACTATTATTATATTGTTTCCTGCACGATTTTTGCTATCTTTGCCGGCTATATTGTTTATGAAGCGATTTGCGGTAATATTGGCTATGCTTTTTGCGGCGTTGCAGCTCAGTGCCCAGACCACCAAGGTTAGCGGCACGGTGTGCGATGCGGATACGGGCGAGCCTATTCCCTTCGCCGGCATCTATTTCAAGGATACGACGATTGGCCTTACTGCAGATATTGACGGAAAATTCATCCTGCAGACCCGCGACCCCAAAGCGAAAGTGCTGGTCTGCCAGCTGCTGGGGTATCAGCCTCAGGAGATCGAGGTCAAGCACGGAGCATTCTCCCACGTGGACTTCAAGCTGAAGCTCTCCGACAACCAGCTCCCCGGAGCCTTCGTCAAGGCCGACAACCGAAGGATAAAGCGGCTTCTGGCCAACATAGACGCGCACCGCATAAACAACGACCCGGACCAGCGTCCCACCTTCCGGTGCAACATCTACAACAAAATGGAGCTGGACCTGTCGCATCCGCGCGAGGTGCTCACCAATAAGTATTTCCTGGAGCAGTTCGGCTTCATCTTCGATTACATGGACACCTCCGTGGTTAGCGGAGTTCCTTACCTGCCGGTACTTATCTCGGAGTCCGTGGTAGACCGCAGGCATACCTCCAACCCTACGGTAGACAACGAAGTGATTACCGCCAACCGCATCTCCGGCATTAACCCGGACGCCAACATGCTAAGCCAGTTTACCGGCAGCATGCACCTTCAGGTCAATTTCTACCGTCCCTTCATCAACACCTTCAATGTGGAGTTCCCCTCCCCCATCCAGAGGAACGGCCTCCTGTTCTACAACTACTACATCATTGATTCGCTGAAGGTTGACGGCCGAAAGACCTACCTGGTGCGATATCACCCCAAGCCAGGCATCTCCTCCCCCGCCTTTGACGGAGAGATGCACATAGATGCCGAGGAGTTCGCGGTGAAGCACATAACGGCCAAGATGGTCCGCGGCGGCAACGTCAACTGGCTGAGGGACATCGTACTGGAGACCGACTACCAGCGTCTGCCCGACTCCACCTGGTTCTACGGGCAGGACAAGATGTACGCCGATTTTTCCATCGCGCTGGGCGACTCCACCCGCATGATGTCGGTAATCGGTACGCGACAGCTGAACTACAGGGATCTCGACTTCTCCCCCATGGAGCCACTGAATCCGGGCGACGGCAAGGTGAAGGTGCTTCCGGAAGCAAACTACAAAGACGAGAGTTTCTGGGCGGCCGAACGTCCTTACGAGCTTACACCCAAGGAGCAGGGCGTCTATGACATGGTGAATCAGATTCAGGACGTAGATCTTTACAAGACCGTCTACAAGATAGCCTACACACTGGTAACCAGCTTCTACGACATAGGTCCGGTGGGTGTCGGCATAGGACAGCTGTATTCCAGGAATGAGCTGGAGGGGCACAAATTCAGGCTCAGCATGCACACGTCCAAGGAGCTGAGCAGGAAATTCAGGCTTACCGGAGCCGTATCATATTGCCTCAACAAGAACCCGAACGACTCCCAGGTCAAGGGATCGCTTACCTACGAGCACCTGTTCGGATGGGAGCCGGAACGCAAACTTACCCTGGACGCACGATATGAGGTGTTCCAGCTCGGAAAGGGCCAGAGCAACCTCACCAGCGACAACTTCCTCACGTCCCTATGGGGCCGGCAGTCCAAGCTCGCCCCTATGATGAATTTCTCCGCCCGTTACCAGCACGAGTTCTCCATGAACTTCAACCTGGAAGCCGAAGCGGCCATCAAGCGCTATTACTCCAACGTATTCGTTCCCATGATCGACTGGAAAGGGAACGTGTGGCCGAGTGTCGCGGAAAACAAGCTCAGGCTCACCGGCCGATTCTCATGGGAGGAAACTGTAAATCGCGGCTTCTACACCAAGAGCTATATTCATTCCGACTATCCTATAGTGCTCCTTAATCTTGAAGGGTCACCCAAAATCGGACGGCAGAACGAAATCTCTTACTTCCGCCCGTCCATGGAGGTTTACTGGAAGTTCCGCATACCGCCTCTCGGCGTATCCGAACTGGACCTGAATACCGGTACCATCATAGGCCAGGTGCCCTGGATGATGCTGCAGATGTATCCCGGCAACGCCACCAACATCATGGACAAGACGGCGTTCTCCTGCATGGAGTACTTCGAGTTCGGCTCCGACACCTGGGCCACACTGTTTTGGTACCACTGCTTCAACGGATTCTTCCTGGGCAAGATACCCCTGATCAGCAAACTGCAGCTTCGCGAGGAGTTCTCCGCCAAGATGGCATACGGCACGCTGCGCGACTGGAACAACGGCTCCGACTACATGTCGGGAGCCACCCCGGAGGCCAAAGCCATGATGCGGTTCCCGCAGTGGGCGGACAGCCAGACGAGGATGACAACACTCGGTGGTGTGCCTTACATCGAGCTCGGAGCCGGTATATCCAATATCTTCCGCGTGCTCCGCGTCGATTTTGTCTGGCGAATTACACACAGGGAGGTCGAACAGCTGATGCCGGACGGCCAGGTACAGATGGTTCCGGCCCGCCGCCTCTGGACCGTAAACGTCGGTGCGGAATTCCGCTTCTAGAAAAGCCCTTCGGGCAAATCCATTTTAAGCGTATATCTTTTTTTTTAGTATTTTTGCGGAAATACTAACCGCAAAACCATTATGTCCCAAACAAAATTATATTCGCCACCAGTGTGTGATGTGTCTGAATCATACCTGGTGGATATATTATGTACCAGCCCAAGTGCAGGCGGGAGTGAAGATATAGGATACGAAGAATGGTAATAAATAACTCGAAAATGAAAGCTAATAATATATTTATTTTGATATCGGCGGCCGTAGCTGTTTCCGCTTGTGTTAAAGATGTTGAGCAAATTGAGCAAATTGGGCAACAGGTAACTATTTCCGCGTCACAAGAAGGTTCAGCAGGCACAAAAACCACCGTACAAAATGACGGCACCAAGGTGTATTGGGAGCCCGGTGATGCAATTAGCGTTTTTTATAATGGAACTGGCAGTAAATTCATCTCACATAATACAGAGTTAGCTTCTATTGCCCAGTTCTCCGGCACTTTTTACGGGTTGGTCGGAAGCACTGAAGGATCAGTTTTTACGGAGAACATATGGGGCCTGTACCCATATCGGGAAGACGCATCATCTGACGGGCACTCAGTTTCGACCGTTCTGCCATCTTCACAAACTGCGCGAGCGGGGAGTTTTTCTCAAAAAACTCATATTACCCTTGCCTGCTCACACGGGCTCAATCTCGCGTTTTATAATGTTACCGGCGGCGTCAGATTCTCTCTCACCAACCAAGGAATCAAGAAAGTAGCTTTTGAGGGATTAAATGGAGAATCTTTGGCCGGATCAATAAAAATAGCGTTCAGCGACGGTGTCCCGGTAGTATCTGAAATCTCAGAAGGAGAAAAGTGTGTGACTCTTTACGCTCCCGATAACGGAACTTTCGAAACCGGTATCTGGTATTACTTGTCGCTACTTCCGGGCGAACTGAAAACTGGATTTAAATTAATCTTTTTCACTGATACAGGAGCCGGCCAAAGGCGATTCGAAAAGACCGTGACGATAAAACGGGGAATTTTCGGCAACCTTCCAAACGTTGACGAAGGTGTTACCTTTAAAAGCGAACCCGATGCAATTGACTTGGGCCTGTCCGTAAAATGGGCCTCTTGCAATGTAGGTGCAATAGACCCGGAAGATATTGGAGGCCGCTATGCATGGGGAGAATTAGACAGCAAGTCATTTTTTGACTGGGACAATTACAAGTGGTGCAACGGCACATATAATTCATTGACAAAGTATTGCACCAATGCTGAATATGGCACCGTAGACGGAAAAACCAGACTGGACGACGAAGATGACGTCGCCCTGGTGACATATGGAGGTAAATGGAGAATGCCTGATACGTTCGAGTTGAACGAATTATGGGAACTCTGCACGTGGACCAAGACCAATGTTGGCACTGTTTCCGGCTATACGGTCACAGGTCCCAATGGCAATTCAATCTTTATACCAAATTGTGGACAAGCCGATGAAGGTGGACTGCATTTAACAGACGATGTGTTTATCTGGAGTGCCGAAACAGGTCAAATATATTCACATTATGGCACTTTGTTATCCACCTATTTCGGTTCGGTCACTCAGGGACTTCACAAACACGACGGTATTTGTGTAAGGGCAGTTTACGGAGATAAAAGTGCTCACGACGATAAACATTATACCAATCTAAGCGAAACTGAAACCTCAAATTGTTATATTGTTTCAAAACCCGGTTATTACTGCTTCAATGCCGGAGTAAAAGGAAACGGTAATGATCTTTTGGCAACTACACCCTACTCGGCAGAGGTTCTTTGGGAATCATTCGGCACCGATGTCAAACCTCAAGTTGGAGATGTTGTCAGCGATGTCCATCTGAATGGACAATACGTATATTTTAAATCAGGAAAAGACGGGAATGCGGTAATAGCCGTGAATGATGCCGGTGGGGACATCCTATGGTCGTGGCATATCTGGGTCTGCGATGGTTTTAACCCCGAACAGACTCAGCAAGCATATACCAACAATGTTGGCATAATGATGGACCGCAACCTGGGCGCCACCAAAGCAACGCCCAATACTGCAGAGGCGATGGGGTTAATGTATCAGTGGGGAAGAAAAGATCCCTTTATGAACGGAGCAAATTATTATAGCTCTAATTTAGCGTCTTCCACTATATCATCCTGGCCGTATTACTCCATTGATCAATCCATTTTACAGGATAATACCACTCTAAACTACAGTATTGCAAATCCCACGACGTACATTACAAACGGCTCCGCCCCATTAGATTGGTACTGTATGGACAGTCAATATCAAAACGACGATCTTTGGGGACACAACGGAGATAAAACAGTTTATGACCCATGTCCTGCCGGATGGCGCGTCCCGCCAGGAGGCCCGAATGGTATATGGAGTGATTTTTCATCATCGACAGTTTCTCCCGAACAATACGGTATTATCTGCCCTCAAGGCATTTGCGGAGACACGGCCTGGTATCCGCTTTCTGGAAACAGAGACGAATACAGCGGTAATATTCATTTCCAGGGAAGTATGGCTTGGTATTGGAGCGCAACGCCGGTAAATAATTATTATGTCTATCTTCTGCTTCTAACATCAAGCGGCGCTATCAATAATCAAGTGTCCGACGGGCACAGGGTCAGCGGCCATGCTATTCGTTGCTGCAAGGACAAGGTGAATGTACCACAGTACACGGACCTCGGGTCAAAAGAGACGGCAAACTGTTATATGATAAACACTCCCGGCAGATATGGATTCAACGCAACAGTTATAGGAAACGGTGATGCAGGCATTATTTCTGACGCCGGTTTCCATACATCTTCGAGTACAATCCATCCCTCCAAGGTGATTAAAATTTGGGAAGATACTGAAAATGTGGTTTCCGACCTGTCTCTTGACAATGGCGTTATATCATTTAGCGCTTCGGACATCAAAGGAAACGCTTTGATTGCAGCTTTGGATGATAACGATTCAATCCTGTGGAGTTGGCATATTTGGAGAACAGACGACATAAACACCCATACTAACCCTAACGGATATGTTGTTATGGACAGGAATCTTGGCGCAACGTCTGCGTCAGAATCGGAAACCGAAGCTTCTTACGGTCTGTTTTATCAATGGGGGAGGAAAGATCCGCTGACCAGACATGTATTTCCCCTATTGAAAAACACGCCACAATCCATTGAATACTCTATTCAGCATCCGGATACATACATTTATTCCGATATTGACGGTATTTATGATTGGCTTTCGGAAGAGAATGACAATTTATGGGGAAATCCTACAGGATATAACAAAGTTGATGATAAATATCCTTTAGGGCAGAAAACCATTTACGATCCATGTCCTCCGGGGTATCAAGTTCCTCCTTATGATGTTTGGGACGGAATAAGTACTGAAAATGCCATTGAAAATAATACAGTCACCGGAAGAACATATGATGGTATTTGGTATCCCTATGCGGGTTGTATTTATTTCATGTCCATTTCTTCCTATAGTTATATTAACGCACTAGGGTATTATTGGACCAATTCACCTACTTCTGAAGACTCGCGAAAGTCTATCGATTTGGATCTTGGCGCTAATTTCTGGTATGTGAACCCCTACTTCCAGAATGCCAGAGCTCATGCATTTTCTGTACGCTGCATCCTAAAAGACTGATATCCGCTTCTAGAAAAGCCCTTCGGGCAAATCCATTATGATAGTACGGGTTGCACGGTCTACCGAGAGGATGAGGTCTTCGTGCAGGGGGACGAGTGCGTCACCGACGATGAGGCAGGGGTTGCCGGGGATGTCTTCGATGCCGGAGATTTCTCCTGCGAGGCGGTCGCCGTCGTAAAGGCTCCAGCCGGTGAAATCTTCCTCCTCTTCCGCGTCGTCCTCTGCATCCAGCAGGATTTGCCTGCCGACCAATTCTTCGGCGTCGGCAAGGGTGTCGGTGTCGGTAAGGTGAACGATTGCGCGGGAGTTGCCCCTGGGAGCCAGGGATTCAATAAAAAATGGAACCGGCAGCCCGTCGAATTCGACGAATACCGGTTCCTCAGTGTTGATTTCCGAGGCGTCGAAGTCGAGCATTCCGATGAGGATGTCGCCTTCGGTGCCGTTGGATTTCAGGATTTTGGCGATTGGAAGCATTATGCTTCTGCCTCGGCGGCGGGAGCTTCCTCAGCAGCGGTCTCCTCTACGGGAGCCTCTTCGGCAGCTTCGGCAGCGGCCTTCTCGGCAGCCTGTGCGGCGGCGAGCTCGGCGGCCTTCTTGGCGATGGCCTCGGCGCGTGCCTCATTTACCTTAGCTTCCTCAGCCTTGGCGGCTTTGCGGGCCTCGATTGCGGCATTCTTGAGTCCGGTCTTCTTGGCCTCGATCTTGGCATCCCTGCCAGCCTTCCAGTCGTTCCACTTCTTGTCAGCAGCCTCCTGGGTGAGAGCTCCCTTGGCGACACCGCCGTCGAGGTGGTGACGAAGGAGAACGCCCTCATAAGAGAGGATGCGGCGAGTAACCAGAGTGGGCTCTGCACCTACCTTGATCCATGCCAGTGCGCGCTCGAAATTGAGAACGATGGTAGCGGGGTTGGTGTTGGGGTTGTAGGAGCCGATCTGCTCGATGTAACGACCGTCACGCGGTGAGCGTGAGTCTGCCACAACAATGTGGAAGAATGCGAAATTCTTCTTACCGTGGCGCTGTAAACGAATCTTAACAGCCATTGTGAATCTGTTTGTTTAATTAATACTTTAGTACGCCCTACCCGAGAGCGGACTGCAAAGGTAGTAAAAGTTTTTGATTTTTAACTATATTTGCTAACTGATAACGCCGCATATCATCTCATGAGTACAGAGAACCCTTTTTCCGCCGACAGCAGGAAGCAGGTCCTGCAATCCCCTGACCAGATTGCCAGCACGCTGAAAGTGACGGCCCTGCCGACCTACCTGCTCGCTTTTACGGCATTGCTGCTGCTGACAGCCTTTTTCGTATGGGGCTTCCTCGGCAGCGTCTCCGACAAGGTGTATTACAGCGGCGTGGTATTCCCTTCGGAAGGCACCACGGACGTCTCCCTCCCCAACCGCGGAATGGTAAGGACCATTTTTGTCCACAGCGGAGACCATGTAGAGCAGGGCCAGTCGGTTGCCCTTGTTTCTATGGAAGACAGCTACAGCATTCTCACCAGCTCGGTGGAAGGAACTGTCATCAGCACCAAGGTAGACAACGAGCCCTTCGAGGCGTTTGAGCCCATAATCAGCGTTGTAAGCGGAAACCAGACCCAGACGCAGCGCTCCATCCTGATAGCCTACATCGACAACGCCGGCCAGCGTTACCTTCAGGAAGGCATGACGGCCCAGGTTTGGCCGGAAAATGAAAAAAGAGACGAGATCGGCTATGTCAAAGGCCGCGTAATGCGCATAGACCGCTACCCCGTTTCCGCCAGCGAGGTGCGCAAAACCCTCAAGAACGAGGAAATGGCGGGTCGCCTGCTCGCCTCCGGGGACATGATGTATCAGGTGCAGATAGAGCTGCTTCCCGCACCCGACGATCCGTCAAAATACTACTGGTCCTTCGGAGAACCGGAAGACGTGAATATGAATGTAGGAACTTACTGCTCGGTAATGAGTGAAGTGAAGCGCCGCAGTATGTTCCAGTATTTGTTCGAAGAAACCAGAACGCGCTTCCGGAGCGCAAAACTCCGTTTCGAATGAGCGGGAAAAAGGGAAGCAAGTCCACGGCGGCGCTGATCCGTCACTTCATGCGGGGAAGCATGACCTTCTTCTGGGTTACTTTCCTGCTGTACCTGGTGGACATAGTCGCATACCTGCTGGCGCCCTTCTTCCAGCAGATTTACACAGACAACATCATCACCCGCAAGAATCCTGAGTGGTTCGGGCCTTTGATGACCTGCTACATCTTGCTGTTCGTCCTGGAGCTGGGGGTGTGGATGTCCATGAATCTACTTCGCAGAAGGCACTTTACCAAGATGGGCGTTCTGGCATCGTCCCGCTTCGTCCTCAACATACTGAAGCTGCCCATGCTTGCGATGGACCGCCTGTCGTCCGGAGAGCTGGTGGCCCGCTACTCCAGCATCACCAGCATCACGCGCACAATGGACCAGTTTTCCATCGGCCTCATCTTCGTCGTGCAATCCATCATCAGCGGAGTTATGCTGATGATGTACAGCTGGAAACTGGGTCTGGTAGTGCTGGTGTCCATGTCCATTCTCGTTCTGGTGATGCAAGTGACGGCCGACAGCATGAAGAAGAAGGCCAAGGGGACCGAAGTAACCGATGCGCGCCTGCAGGGGGTCACCATGACAGGCATCAAGAATATGGAGACCATAAAGTCGATGGGAGGCGAGCGAGCCTTCTTCGCCAAGTGGGAGGAATCGTTCGTGGGTGCCCTGAACGTACGAGTGCGCTCCACCATGAGCACCATGGGCACCGGCTCCATCCCGCTGCTGGTCCTGCACCTGAGCAACGCCCTCATCCTGGTTCTGGGTGCATGGTACATCCTTAAGGGAGAGCTTACGCCAGGTATGCTGCTGGCTTCCCAGGCCCTGGCCGCCAGCATCATCTACCCCATCAACTCGGCGGTCAAAGCCACCCAGAGTGTATATCGCAGCCAGGCCGCCATGGAGCGTCTGGAAGAGGTCGAGAAGGCCTGCGAAGGGCACACCCTGGAGCTGCCCGGCCTGGAAGATCTCCCGGAGCAACCGAAATTAAGGGGCGACATAGAGCTGAGAAACGTAAGCTTCGGCTACGACCGCAATCTTCCCCCCATCCTAAAGAATTTCTCCCTGAAGATCAAGGCGGGAGAGCGTATCGCCTTCGTGGGCTTTTCCGGCTGCGGAAAGAGCACCATCGCAAAACTCATCTCCGGCTTGTATGAGCCTTGGGAGGGCGAGGTGCTGCTGGACGGAATTCCCGTGCAGCAAGTTAACCGCGCCGTCAAGATCAATTCCTTGTCGGTAGTCAACCAGGATATCACGCTCTTCGAAGGCACCATCGAGGACAACATCAAGATGTGGGACGAGTCCATCGAAGACTTCGCCATGGTGATGGCCGCCCACGACGCACAGATACACGACGAGATTGCAGAGCGCCCCGGAGCCTACCAGGGCCTTATGTCCGAGAACGGCAAGAACTTCAGCGGCGGCCAGCGCCAGCGCATTGAGATTGCCACCGCCCTGGCCAAGGATCCCTCCATCCTTATCATGGACGAAGGCACATCGGCCCTTGACCCCAAGACCGAGGAGAAAGTGATGCAGAACATAAGCAACCTGGGCATCACCATGGTGCTCATCGCCCATCGACTCAGCACCATACGCGACTGCGACTGCATCTATGTAATGGAGCAGGGCCGGATCAGCCAGCAAGGCACCCACGAGGAACTTATGCAGCAGGAAGGCCTCTATCGCGAACTTATGAAATACGCTTGACCCATGAACAACCTATTCTTCGAACAATTGGTCCAGCGTATTGAAGGAGACCGCAAGGCGATGAACCGGGCGGCCGACATCTTCCGCGGAATGATAGACCGCCGGGTGTGGAAAAAGCTCACGCTCAAGCGGGAAATCCCGGAGGACCTCAACCAGCTGGAAGAGACATTCTACCGGCAGCAGATTTTCTTCCGCCAGGTTGACCTGGAAGGCAAGTGGTGGAGTCGCTGCTCCGGCAAGCTGCTGGCGTTTACGGCCAGTGACGACACGCCGGTGATTCTCACCCCCGGCTTTGCAGACTACACTTTCGTCCATCCGCAGACCGGGCACCGCTGCAACGTCCGCAAGCACATGGGCCTCCTCAAGAAAGAGGCGTTCTCGCTCTGCTACCCGCTACCGAAGGGCAAGCTTACCATCAGCTCGTTCCTCGGCCACGCCCTGCGGCAGCTGAGCGTGTACGACGCCATCTGCGCCCTGTTGGCCTGCCTGGGCGTAGTGCTGCTCACCATGTTCACCCCGTACGCGTGTAAGCTGCTGTTTGACGAGGTAATCCCTTCCGGAGATTCCTCCCAGCTCACTCCTATTGCCGTGCTGCTCTTCAGCGCCGCAGCCGGGCTCGTGATGGTGCAGATGTCCCGCAACTTCCTGGTGGTAAGGATGAAGGACAAGACCGAGTACACCATGCAGACCTCGCTGATGACGCGCCTGCTTTCGCTGTCAACCGGATTCATCAAGAAGTTTTCTCCCGGAGAGCTTTCCAACCGCGTCCTTTCGGTTGTGCGGTTCTCCACCCAGCTCACGGAGGACATGCTTTCCACCATACTTACCCTGCTGTTCACGGTGGTAATGTTTATCCAGTTCTTCACCTACGGCGGCCCGCTGCTCTGGACGGGCATCCTGGTGATGGCGTTGTATATGCTTACCATCTACGTCCAGTATTCCTGCCGCAAGAAGGTCCAAAACCAGGCCAATGCGGCGGCATCCAAGCTTACCGGACTCATTTACAACCTGGCAGCCGGAGGCCAGAAGATACGCACCAATGGCGCCGAGGTGCGGGCGTTCCACCACTGGGCCGAGGCTTATGAGCCTTCAGACCCCGACGGCAGCCGCTATCCTGCGCTGTTCAATTACAGCAACTCCATCAGCTACAACTTCCGCATGGTGCCACTGATTGTGACCATGCTGGCCGCCTGGCACTACGGACTGGGACTCTCGGACTACATCGCTTACTGCAGCGTGCTGGCGATCGCCACCGAAGCCATTCAGCAGTTCCAGCGAATCACCAAGGTCCTGGCCCAGCTGGCGCCGGAAATCAAGCTTTGCACCCCTCTCCTCGAGGCGGAATCGGAAATGGAAGAAGGCTCCGTATTCCTCAAGGACATCAGCGGAACCATAGACATCCGCGGACTCAAGTTCCGCTACAATGAGGATATGCCGTACCTGTTCAACAACCTGAACCTCCGCATCAACCCCGGGGATTATGTGGCGCTGGTGGGACCTTCCGGTTGCGGCAAATCCACCCTGGTCCGACTGATGCTGGGATTCGAAAAGGCAGAGAACGGCTCCATCTTTTACGACGAGCACAATCTGGACGACATCAACAAGCCCAGCCTCCGTCGCTACTGCCTCAGCATCTGCCTTCAGGACGGCCAGCTGGTAGAAGGCACGATACGGGACAACATACTCTTCGGCAACTCGTGGCTGAGCGACGACGTCGTGTGGGAGGCCGCACGCATGGCAGCCCTGGACAAAGACATAGAAGCAATGCCCCGCGGCATGGACACCCCCATTACCGCCGACGGTCAGGGGGTATCCGGCGGCCAGCGTCAGCGTATCCTGATGGCCCGCGCCCTCATTCGCAAACCCAGGATAGTCTTCCTGGACGAAGCCACATCGGCCCTGGATAACATCAGCCAGCACACGATCTCCGAAAACCTGGCAAAGATGAACTGCACCCGCATCACCATTGCGCACCGCATGAGTACCATCAGGCAGTGCAACCGCATCATAGTGCTGGCCGACGGCAAGGTGGCCGAAGACGGAAGCTACGACGAGCTGATGGCCAATGGGGGCTATTTCAGTGAAATCATTAAACGGCAGACGGTATGAGAAAGCTTTTGACAGTTATCCTTTGCTGCGTTCCGCTGGTCTGCCGGGCCCAAAGCCTGGACGAGATCATCCGTCTCGCCCAGGACAGCACCATAACCGCTTTCCAGAGCCGCTACCAGTATGAGTACTACAGCCAGCGGAACGCCCGCTTCGAGGCGCTCAGGAAGCCGCAGCTGGAGTTCAAGCTCACGCCGAACTACCAGCGCATGATAAGCGACCCGGCGCGCACGTACGTGTACCTGCGCAACTATGACCGCCTCTCCACTGCCGCACAGCTGCGGCTGAGCCAGAAGGTCCTCGGACTGGGCGGCGACGCATATGTGGAAAGCCAGGCCATCTGGAGCGAGTACTTCGGCCACGACCAGAACGACCGTCCGCGGGACTTCGTGGCCCTGCCGTTCAACATAGGGTACCAGCAGGACCTCCTGGGATACAACCCCTACCGATGGGAGAAAACCATTGAAGACCAGCGCCTTGAGGCGGCCCGAAAGCAGCTCGGTTACGACCTGCACCGTATAGCCGAAGAGGCCACCACCCGATTCTTCCGTCTGGCCTGCGCGCAAGGGATGATGGACATGTGCCTTCGCAACAAGCAGACGGCCGACACGTTGTACGCCATCGCCAAGGAGAAAGCGAGCATAGCCATGGTGTCCCTGGCAGAACTCCGGTCTCTGGAGCTCCAGCGTCTCAACGCCGCCAACGCCCTCCTGAGTGCCCGCAACGAGGAACAGCTGGCCCGGGAGTCCCTGGCGGCCTACCTGCGCACCGATGTGCTCCCTTCCGGCAGCCGGCTTACGGTACCCACCAGCACGAAGCCGCTCTTCCTGTCCGACGGAGACGCCCTGGAAATGGCCAGGGCCAACGACCCCGGGCTGCAGCAGAAGAAAATGGAGCTTTCCGAGGCCCTCCAGCAACAGCAGAAGGCACGCAGCGAGCAGGGGGTAAAAGTGGGGGTAGATTTGAGCGTGGGCATGCAGCAGCTTAGCAACACCTTCATCGGAGCGTATCAGCGGCCTCAGCTCTTTGCTCTCGGGGCGGTCTCTTTACGGGTGCCGATTATCGATAACGGCGCCGCCAGGAAGGGGTACGCTGCCGCTACGGCGTGGAAGTCCCGCGAGGAACAGGCGCTGAAGGAGCTGGAACGCGCCCTCAGCGAGGACGTGAAGACGACTATGGACAACTTACGCTCTCACGAGCAGATGCTTGCGCATACTTCTGAGGCCGTGACCATGGCCGACGAGGTATTTGAACTGACGGCCGAGAATTATGCCAACGGCCTTTGCGACATAAACACTTACTCCATCGCCCAGAGCCGGCGTGACAACGCTTACAACCAGCATCTGAGGGCTCTGGCCAATTACTGGATTACCTATTACCATTTATTAACCCTTACTCAGTATGAATAGGTCTCTCGTTTTCATTGCCCTTCTTGGGGTGTTTGCTGCATGCAATTCCGGGCAGCAGGTCCCGTCTCAAGAAGCCGCTCCGGCTCCTGCCGCAGAGCAGGTAAGCACTCCGGCGGCTCAGGGTACAAACCTTCAGCGTACCATTGAGGCCAAGGGCTTTTCCAGCAAGGGGACTATCCAGGCTGTTATGGAGGTGCCTGTGTACAGCCGGATCAGCGAGCAGATTGTCAGTTTCGATATTATTTTGGGACAGCGTGTGCGTAAGGGGGAGGTTGTTGCCCGTCTGAGCAAGGATGTGCTTAACGATAAGATTGCGCGATCCAGGGCTGAGTTGGAGAAGGCGGATTTCCAGTACCAGTCTATTCTTATGGGGCAGGGGTACAAGCGCAACGAGTTGGAGCAGGCGCCGGAGGATATTCGGCGGCAGGCGCGTGTGAACAGCGGTTATAATACTGCCAAGGCGGCCCTGCAGCAGTTGGAGCACGAGCTTACTTATTGTACTATTACTGCACCTCTTACGGGTGCCGTGAGCCGTATAGACGCTACGTTGTACAGTGCTGCGATTCCTGGCGTACCGTTATTCTATATTGTTGACACGCAGAATCTTAAGGTGTGTTTCGACGTTCTGGAGAATGAGTTGCACAAGTTCCGGATGGGGTCGAGGATCAAGGTGGTGTCTATTGCGTACGCGTCTGAGGTGCACGAGGCGGTGGTGTCGGCGATCAGTCCGGTGGTGGAGAAGAACGGGATGGTGCATATGGAGGCGATGCTCCAGCCGCATCCGCACCTGATGCCGGGTATGACGGCCATCGTTACGCTGGAGTAGCTATTTTCTGAATAGTCCGAAGACGGAGCTGCCGGAGCCGGACATGGCGGCATATGCTGCATCGCGGCGGTAGAAGTCTTCTATTAATGCCGTAATCTCCGGATGAAGCGGGCAGACTGTTGATTCAAAATCGTTCTTTATTATACCTCGCCACTGGTTGATAGGTAATTTTAATGCTTCTTTTAGAGAAATCTCTGGTTTGGCAGGAATAATACCTGCATAAGCTTCCCTTGTGCTGACGGCAACGGGACGGCCGGTTTTCCTGTCGACAGGTATCTCTACACGCAGGTCGTATGCAGAAAGGTCGATATCGAACGGCTCAAGAATCTCCCCGCGTCCCGTTGCGAACATAGGGCGGCAATAAACGAAAAAAGCGCAATCGGAACCCAGCCTCGCAGCGTAAGCTGCACGCTCAGGGTCGGATAACCCTAGGCTCCCGAGCTCATTGAGCGCGCGGAGCATGAAGGCAACGTCGGCGGAGCCGCCTCCGAGGCCGGCACCGACGGGCGCGCCCTTGGCCAGATGGATGGAGACCGCCGGCAGCGAGGGAAAATCGGCCTTCAGGAGCTTCCAGGCGCGGACGGTAAGGTCGTCCATGGGGTCCCAGTCAACTCCACCTTCGCGCTCTATCTCTATCGACAGCTCCTCGGCAGGCTCCACCGTGAGCTCGTCTCCGAGGCCCCAGTAGGGCACGAAGAGGGTTTCCAGGTCGTGGTAGCCGTCCGGGCGCTTCCGAAGGACATTCAGTCCTACGTTAACCTTGGTGCAGGTTTTAAGTGTCATGTTACCAGATGTATGTCCTGCGCTCAGGAGGCAGGTAAAGCACGTTGTTGCGGTCCACGTCGTACAGGTCGTACCACATATCGGTGTTCATCACCACTCCGTTGACTCTGTTCCGGCAATGGGAATGGATGTCTGAAGACATTATTACGGACAACTTTTCCGGGCTGTATTTGATATTGTAAAGATCGGCATAGGCCTCATAGAACTTCTTGAGCTGCTTTACATACTCCTCTCCGTTATAGCCTTGCTCGAGCAGATATGTCTCATAAGCATCCCGGGCTATCAGGAAACCGCCGAGGTCGGAGATATTCTCAGTAATCGTGCGAGCGCCGTCACCGTAAACGCCAGGATATGCCACGGGGTCATATTCCAGAGAATTATAGCATTTGATAAGCTTGTCCTGCCTTTCCTTAAAGGCCATTTGGTCCGCTACCGTCCACCAGTTTCGGATGCGACCCAGGGCATCATACTTTGCACCTTCGGAGTCGAATCCGTGAGTCATCTCGTGGGCTTCCACCGAAAGTGCCGCCCACTGGCGGGCCTCCGAAACGGACGGATCCACATTGGGCGGAAGCATCATCGCCGGGAGAATCATTATGCTGTTGTATTCGCGCCTGTAATTGGCATTCACGACAGACAGGTCGGCCACATCCAAGCTTCCGTCAGACTTCTTCGTAACCAGGGTAAGCTGTCCGCTGAGTGCGTCACGGGTGCCGATCAGATTCTTCATAAGACGGAAATCGCTGCGTTTAAGGATATTCACAGCTTCCGCCATGGACTCGCACTTGCTGAGGTCCGGCAGACAGTCATCGTACCATTTATCTGGAGATCCGGCAAAGACCAGCATCTTGTCCAGCTTGTCAAGCGCATTGTTGCGGGTGGTTTCGCTCATCCAGTCCAGATTTTTGATGCGCTTGCGGAAAGCCTCACGAAGCTTCTCGATACGTTCAATAAAGTGTTCTTTCAACTGAGGAGTGACGTATTTCTCAGCCAGACGGCAGGAAAGCTCGTAACCCACACAGCTACGGGCCATGACTTTGGCGGTTTCTACAGTCCAGTCGCTTTTTTTAGCAGCGTTGTACCGCGCCAGACCTTCTTCGCTCACAAACGGATAGAACTCTCTCCAGCCCGCATTCCAGAAAGCGGCATACTGATCCGGCCCCACGCTTCTCAGCACCCCCAATAACGTTAACGTCATATCGTTGTAATAAAGGGTGGAGGGGTCCATTCCCATGCCTTCACATATCCAGTCGATTTCTGTCTTAACAGAAGCGTCCAAATCCTGGTATGAGTACTTATATGCGGAATATTTTTGGCTGAGCAGTCCTATAATCCGGCCGTCTTTCCAGTCGTTGCCAAGGGTCAAGGGTATCGTTAACGCACCCTCTGTAATCAACTGCCCTACGCCGCGGTAGAAGCCTTCGCGGGTATCCGGAACCGGATATTTTGCAGCCAGTCCCACCAAATATGCCTCGGCGGCTTCCCGGTGCCCGTAAATCTCATCCATCAACTGGAAAAATCTTGTCAGCGAAGGATCGCCGTCTATAGTATTCTGTACCATCTGGTCCATTACAGGAGCAATACTGTACAGTCCGCCAACGGCATCCTTCGCGGGAACAGGAGTTTTGTCCTGCCACGCTCCGTTGCAGTAGCGGAAGAAATCGTCTCCCGGGTCTACGGACAAATCCTTGTTGGCATCCATAGGAAACGGCAGGGGGTCAACAGCAGACTCCGGCCACAACGCTTCACAGGAAGAAAAAAGGGGAAGACAAACGACTGCGAAAGCCAGCGCCTTCAAAAACATACGGTTTTTCATAAAGTATCAGATTCTTCGATACCGGCCCGCAGAAGCACCGGAGCCAGGAACGCCTCGACTTGCATACGGCGGGCTTCCTCCTCAGGGATGCCGCGGGAACGCATGTAGAACAGTTCTTCGGGATTAAGGTAGCCGGTGGTGGCGCCGTGCGAGCACTCCACGTCGTCGGCATAAATCTCCAGCTGCGGGCGGGACTCGGCGACGGCCGTCTCCGACAGCAGCAGCGAATGGTTCTGCTGGTGAGCAACAGTGCGCACTGCATCCTGGGCCACGTACACGAGGCCGTTGAAGGATACCTTCGCGCTCCCGCCGACGACGCTCTTGAAGAGCTGCTCGGAGCGGCAGCCGGGCACGTTGTGGCGGACCACCACGTTAAGCTCCACCTGCTCGGAGCCGCTGCTGAGGGAGGCTCCGGCAAGATCCAGCGAGGCCCCGGGGCCGTCCAGATCGATCTCCAGCGACAGCCGGCAGCTCTCGCCCTCCGGCACCACCAGCGTCATCTTGAGCGACTCTCCGGCAGCCAGCCGCAGGAACGACGGTACAGCGTCGCGACCTATGACAAATACGCTATCCATCGATGCTGTCGTAACCTTGGGTTTCTATCTGCTGCACGAGTTCGGCACCGCCGGTGGCCACGATACGGCCGTTCTTGAGCACATGCACCACGTCCGGCACGATGTACTCCAGCAGGCGCTGGTAGTGGGTTATGACGATGGATGCCGTCTGCGGCGAGCGGAGGCGGTTGACGCCGTCGGCCACAATGCGCAGCGCGTCCACGTCCAGGCCGCTGTCGGTCTCGTCCAGGATGCTCAGGACGGGCTCCAGCATGGCCATCTGGAATATCTCGTTGCGTTTTTTCTCGCCGCCGGAGAAGCCCACGTTCACTTCCCGCTTGGCGAATTCGCCCTTCATCTGCACGAAGGCCATCTTCTCCTTGAGGAGCTTCAGATACTCCGCCGGCTTGAGCTCGGGCAGACCTGCTGCCTTGCGGCGCGCATTCATGGCAGCCTTCATGAAGTTGGTGATGCTCACGCCGGGAATCTCCATGGGGTACTGGAAACTCAGGAAGATGCCGGCCCAGGAGCGCTCCTCCGGGGCCATGGCCAGCAGGTCGCGGCCGTCGTAGCTAATCGAACCGGACAGAACTTTGTAGTCCGGCCGGCCGGCGAGTACCGAGCTGAGGGTCGATTTGCCTGCGCCGTTGGGGCCCATGATGGCATGCACCTCGCCACGGCGTATGGTGAGGTTCACTCCCTTCAGTATCTCACGCCCTTCTATTCCGGCGTGGAGGTCCCTTATATCAAGTAAAGTATCCATCTTATTGTTTTTCAATTACGTCCAAAAGCACTTTCTCCATCACCTTATATCCGTCCAGGTTGGGATGTACGGCGTCGATCCTGTACCGTGCGTCCATGGAGCCGTCCTCTGCGGCCAGCGCGGCATGGTAGTCGGCCAGGAGAAGTTCATGCTCCGCAGCGTAGGCCTTGATGAGGGCGTTCAGCCGGTCTATCTGAGGCCTTGGGTCGCCTATACGCTTGCGCCAGCCTATCTCGCCTGCCGGGCAGACGGTGCAGAGAATGGGCTTGATGCCGTTCAGCTGCGCCAGTTCCACCATGGAGACAATGTTACGGAAGGCATTTTCTACGGAGATGTAGCCGTTGTTGCGGGCAATGTCGTTGATGCCTATGAGAAGGGCCATGTACTCCGGATTCAGTTCGATAACGTCCGGGCGTATGCGGGACAGCAGCTCAGCTGTGGTCTGTCCGCTTATGCCGCGGCCGGCGAAGTTGTGCTCCGCGAGCCACTGGGGGTCGAATGCGGCCCAGTTCTGGGTGATGGAGTCGCCGAAGAGCACCAGCCTGGGGCTGTCGGTAATCTGCGCGTTGCTCTTCTCGTACCAGGAGAACTTGGCCCAGTCCTTGTCGGTCTTGCTCCACTGCTCCGGCTGCTTGCGGATTACCGCCGCCCAGCCGCCTCCGGGGGCCATCTTTACGGTCACCTTGCCGTCTGCCGGGAAGTCGAGCCACAGGTGCCTGTAGTCCCTTGCAGCCTTGTCGGCGTTGACGCCGTCGCAGAAGATCTCGACGACGGAGGCGTCCTTGATGCACGAGAGGTCGAGGGTGAGCTCACGGGCGTTCCAGTCGGTGATGGCGCCCACGTACCATACATCCCCCTTCCTGCGGGCCTCGGCCACATATTCACCGGCCTTGCCATCCAGGGCAACTGTCTCGTCCCACACGGTGGGCACGCCGGCGATGAACTTGAGGCACTCGGGCTCCTTCATATAGTTGGACGGGGAGTCGCAGAGCATGGTCAGATGGGCGTCGAAGATGATGTACTCCGCAAGCTGGCGGCAGCGGGTGCCCTGGGACATGCCTTCGGTGTTCACGCTGCGGAAGTTGGATTTGGTGGCGTTGCGCATTGCGCCCTGGGTGTAGTCGCAAGGACCGGCGACCAGGCGCACGAAGGGTATGGTGGTCTCGTATGTCACGAGATCGAGCTCCGGTTTGCCCCACTTGACGTTCTCCAGGCCGTACACGCCCTCGAAGTTCACCACGTTGGGCCAGGTGCGCTGGAGGCCCGCCGGCTTGAAGGCGCCGTGAAAATCGAGCATAAGGTGATAGCGGGCGGCTGTCTCCGCGGCGCGGCGGTAGAAGTCCACCACTATCTGGTCGTCGCGGTCCATGAAGTCCACCTTGAAGCCCTTGACGCCCATGGCGGAGTACTCCCGGCAGGCACGCTCCATGTCCTTGTCGAACGCCCACCATCCGGCCCACAGAATAAGGCCCACACCCCTTTCCTGAGCATATTTGCAGAGCATCGGAAGGTCGATTTCCGGCACCACCTGGAAGAGGTCGGCCTTCTTGTTCACGGCCCATCCTTCATCCAGAATAACGTACTCGATGCCGTTGCGGGAGGCAAAATCGATATAGTACTTATACGTGTCGTTGTTCACTCCGGACTTGAAGTTTACGCCGTACACGTTCCAGGCGTTCCACCAGTCCCAGGCGACCTTGCCGGGGCGCACCCAGCTGAAGTCCTGCCCCGCTTCCGGCTCGCGGCCGAGCAGCCACGGCAGGTCGCAGGCAAGCAGGTCCTTGTCTTCCCGGGCAACTATGACGATACGCCAGGGGAAGGCCTCCGAAGCATCCGCCTTGGCGATATAGTCTTCGCGCGACTTGATTATGCCCTGCAGCATGTTGTGGCCGCCCTGCTTCACCTCTTTGGGATACGGGGCGAATACCCCCTCCAGAGCCGTGTCGCCGTCTTCGTTGGACAGGAACATGCCGGGATAGTCCAGCAGGTCGCTCTCCGTGATGCAGACTTTCATGCCTGCCGGGGCGTCCAGGGTGACGGGGAGGAAGGCCAGGCGGCCGCTCTCCCATTTGCTGAGCTCCGTAACCGTATAGGTGGATTCGAAGGAATTGAAGAACTGGCCTTCGTAGCCCTCGCCGCGCCTGCGGACGTAGGGGATGAAGCCCCTGGAGTCCTGCCCGAAGCGGAAGGCCGCCTCCTCCGACACCACGTTGAACGGGGCCTTGCGGTCCGCCACGAAGCGGTAGGCGGCGCCGTCGTCATAGGCACGGAAAACGATGCTGTAGCCCTTGCAGCGGAGCGTGAGCTCGTTGCATGCCTCATGCACCCGGGCCTGACGGTAGACCACCGGGGTGACGTTGCGGTCGACGCTGGCGCGGACGGCCTTGCGGACCTTCACGTCACGGCCGAACACGGTGCCATCGTCCAGGGTCAGGGACAGGGCCGAAGGCTCCAGCACCTTCGTGCCGTCCATGGCTACGGCCCACGTCGTCTGCGTTCCGGCAGATACCTCCACCTCCAGCTTGCCGGAAGGGGATTGCAGCTTGTAAACCTTCTCTGCCGCGCTCAAATCAAGAGCCATGCAGGCGAACAGGACCGTCAGGATGAGTTTTCTATTCATTTTTATTGAATTTTCGTTTCCAGCTGATCAGCGACCAGATGCCGTTGGCCAGGTACAGGGCGCTCACAATCGGCATCACATACAGACCGGCGCTGATGTAGAGCACAATGTTGGCAATGTTGACTATCATCCACATTATCCAGCACTCCCAGTATTTGCGGGCACTCAGGAACTGGGCCAGCAGGGTGAGCATAAGGATATAGGAGTCCAGCCAGGGCTGGGGATCAGGGGCAAAAACGTCCGGCCATTGAACGGGCAGCCACTGCAGAGCTTTGGCCCAAAGGGTGCCGCACAGGACCACCACGGTAAAGGCATTAACCCACTGCCACTTTTTCATCCTGCCGATACGCAGGTCGCCTTCGCTGTTTTTCTCTTCCTCTTTAGGATGCGTCCACCTCCAGTGCCCGTATGCGTTGATGGCAAAAGCCACCGGCTGCAGCAGCATGGCGCTGTAAAGATGCTGGTGCCAGAAAAGGCTGAACAGGAATATGTTGTACACATACCCCACCCAGAAATTATACTTGGAGCCCCGCCCCGCCAGAAACACGCAGGACAGGCCAAGAACCGCGGAAACTATTTCAACCCAGCTCATCCTACTGCCCCCTCCAGGGACACGCTGAGGAGCTTCTGAGCTTCAATTGCAAATTCCATGGGAAGGCGGCTTAGGACTTCTTTGGCGTAGCCGCCGACTATCAAAGCGGTAGCGTCCTCCGGCGAAATGCCCCTCTGGCCGCAGTAGAACAACTGGTCGTCGCTGATCTTGGAGGTCGTGGCCTCATGCTCCACCACCGCCTGCGGGCAGCGGTTCATGATGACGGGGAAGGTGTGCGCGCCGCAACGGTTGCCTATAAGCAGCGAGTCGCACTGGCTGAAATTGCGCGCCCCCACGGCCCCGGGGTTCACCCTGACGAGCCCGCGGTAGCTGTTCTCACTGTGCCCGGCGGAGATGCCTTTGGAGACAATCCTGCTGCGGGTGCCGCGGCCGATGTGTATCATCTTGGTTCCGGTGTCCGCCTGCTGATAATTATTGGTCATAGCGACGCTGTAGAACTCCGAAGAGCTGTAGTCGCCCATGAGCACGGTGCTGGGGTACTTCCAGGTGACGGCGGAGCCCGTCTCCACCTGCGTCCAGCTGAGGTGCGAGCCCGCACCTCGGCACAATCCCCTCTTGGTCACGAGGTTGAGTATGCCTCCGCGGCCCTCGGCATCTCCGGGGTACCAGTTCTGCACGGTGCTGTACTTCACATCGGCGTCTTTCTCGACGATGATTTCCACCACCGCCGCGTGCAGCTGGTTCTCGTCGCGCATGGGGGCGGTGCAGCCCTCCATGTAGCTAAGTTTCGCCCCTTCGTCGGCCACGATGAGCGTACGCTCGAACTGCCCCGTGCCGGCAGCGTTGATGCGGAAGTAGCTGCTCAGCTCCATGGGGCACTCCACTCCCTTGGGCACGTAGCAGAAAGAGCCGTCGGAGAAGACCGCCGAGTTCAGGGCGGCGAAGAAATTGTCGCCGGCTGGCACCACGGACGCCAGATACTTGCGCACCAGCTCCGGATGCTCGCGCACCGCCTCGGAGAAGGAACAGAAGATTATCCCCTTGTCTGCCAGCGTCTTGCGGAAGGTGGTGGTTACGCTTACGGAGTCGAACACGGCATCCACAGCAACCTCCTTGCTCTTCACGCCGGCGAGCACTTCCCGCTCCTTCAGGGGTATGCCCAGCTTGTCGAAGGTCTCCATGAGCGCCGGGTCGATTTCCGTAGGGCGCTCGCTGTCCTTCTTGGGGGCGGCGTAATAGATAATGTCCTGATAGTCAATCTTCGGCAGCTTAAGGTGGCCCCAGTGCGGCTCCTCCATCTTCTGCCATTTGCGGAAGGCGTCCAGGCGGAAGTCCAGCAGCCACTGAGGCTCCTGCTTCTTGGCGGAAATCAGCCGTATGATGTCCTCGCTCAAGCCTTTGGGCACATACTCCTGCTCGACTTCCGTTACGAAGCCTTCCTTATACTCCTGCCTGGTGAGGTCTTTCAGCAGCTCATCCATTGGCAAGACATTTTGCCACCTCGGAAGCGAGGCGGGCGTTGTTGAGCACAAGCTGTATATTGGAGGCGAGCGAGTCGCCGCCGGTGATATCCTTCACGCGTGCCAGCAGGAAGGGAGTGGTCTCCTTGCCCTTGATACCCTTCCGGGCGGCCTCGGCAATTGCCTGGTCGATGGCGGCGTTGATTCGGTCCGGGTCCATGGAGTACTCCTCCGGGATGGGGTTGGTGACCAGCATGCCGCCGCGAAGGCCCATGTCCATCTTGGCACGGAAGGCGTCCGCCACCTCCTCCGGCGTATCCAGGCGGTAGTCCACCTTGAAGCCGCTGCGACGGGTGTAAAAGGCCGGCAGCTCTTCGGTACCGTAACCGATTACCGGCACACCCTTGGTCTCCAGGTACTCCAGAGTGAGGCCGAGGTCAAGGATGCTCTTGGCGCCGGCGCAGATAACCATTACGGGCGTCTGTGCCAGCTCCTCCAGGTCGGCGGAAATGTCCATGGTGGTTTCCGCTCCGCGGTGCACGCCTCCTACGCCGCCGGTGGCGAACACCTTGATGCCCGCCATGGAAGCGATAATCATGGTTGTGGCGACCGTGGTGGCTCCGTCGAGCCCGCGGGCCACGAGCACCGGCAGGTCGCGACGGGAGGTCTTGGCCACCCCTCGCCCCTTCTTGCCCAGATACTCGATTTCAGCCTCCGACAGACCGGCTTTCAGGCGGCCGCCTATGACGGCTATGGTCGCCGGCACGGCTCCGTTCTCACGAATGGTCTTTTCTACCCTCAGGGCCGTCTCCACGTTCTGCGGGTACGGCATTCCGTGTGATATTATAGTGGATTCCAGAGCCACGACCGGGCGTCCGTTCGCCAGGGCCTCGCGCACCTCCGGATGTATATCCAGATACTTGTTCATAAGTAGTGAATTTCTTGCTTGCAAATATAATTCTTTTTAGGGGAAAATGCCTATATTTGTGTGCTATGAAGATTATCGTCATCGGCGGCGCAAACATCGATATCTGCGCCACAACCGCGGGGCCATTCGTGGCCAAAGATTCTAATCCCGGCACCGTACGAACCGCTCCCGGCGGCGTAGGACGCAACATCGCCCACAATCTCGCACTTCTCGGAGACGACGTAAGCCTCATCACCATTTTCGGAGACGACAACTTCGGCCGCATGCTCAAGGACAGCTGCAAGCGGCTGGGCATAGACACGTCCCTGAGCGAGACCCGCAGGGGCGCCCGCAACGCCTGCTTCGTGAGCATCAACGGCTCCGACGGCGAGCTGCTGGGAGGCGTGGCCGACATGGCCGTGACGGGCCTGATGACCCCCGAATGGCTGGAGAGCCGCCTGGGCAAGATCAACAAGGCGGACGCCGTGGTGGCCGACGCCAACATCCCCGCCGACACCCTCAGCTTCCTGGTGGGCAGCTGCATGCCTCCCCTGTACATCGACGCCGTCTCTTCCGCCAAGGTCGCACGCCTGAAGGAGGCCCTCCACGAGACCCGCCTGTCCGGCGAAAAGGTCTTCGCCGTGAAGCTCAACCGACTTGAGGCGGAGGTGCTGCTCCCGCAGGACGGAAGCCTCGACAGCAAGATACAGCGGCTCTACGTGAGCATGGGTTCCGAGGGCGTGGTTGTGCGCGAAGACGGGGAACAGACGCAGATAGAAGCGCTCCCGGCACACGGAATCGTGAATGCCACGGGAGCCGGAGACGCCTTGCTGGCCGGCATAGTGCACGCCGGTCCGGACGCCCCCGCCGTAGATGCGGCACGCTTTGGCCAGGAGTGCGCCCGCTGCTGCCTGCAGTCGCCCGACGCGGTGAGCGATATGATAAAAACGTTAAAACTCTAATACAATGTCTACTGAAAATCTTCAAGGAATCTACGACGCACGCAAGCTGGGCCGGGGAAAAATGCTCACGCTCGGCCTTCAGCACATGTTTGCAATGTTCGGCGCAACTGTGCTCGTCCCGGTTATTACCGGACTCTCCATGTCCGCCACGCTGCTGTTCGCCGGCGTCGGGACCCTCATCTTCCATCTGCTGACCAAGCTCAAAGTACCCGCGTTCCTGGGCTCTTCCTTCGCATTCCTCGGCGGATACGCCACGGTGGTGCAGATTGGCGCAAACCAGGGACTTGATGCCGCCGCATCGTTGCCGTACGCCTGCATCGGCGTGTTCTGCGCCGGCCTTATGTACTTCGTGCTGGCAGGCTTGTTCGCCGCATACGGCCCCAAGAAGGTTATGCGGTTCTTCCCGCCCATCGTGACCGGCCCCATCATCATAGCAATCGGCCTTTCGCTCTCAGGTTCCGCAATCAACAACTGCGCACAGAACTGGTGGATAGCCGTCCTGGCCATCGCAATCATCATCGTATGCAACATCTGGGGCAAGAAGATGATCAAGATCATCCCCATCCTGCTGGGCGTCCTGGGCAGCTACGCCGTTGCCGCCTGCATCGGCCTGTGTGACTTTACGGCCGTTAAAGAAGCTGCCTGGATAGGCGTTCCGTTCAAGATGGAGAACACAGCTTTCCATGTGTTCCAGAATCCCAACTGGGGCCTCGTGGTAACGGCCATCATCGCCATTATCCCCATTTCGCTGGCCACCATGATGGAGCATATCGGCGACATGTGCGCCATCTCCTCCACCACAGGCATCAACTACCTCGAGGATCCCGGCCTGCACCGTACGCTTATGGGCGACGGCCTCGCCACCGCACTGGCCTCCCTTTTCGGAGCTCCGGCCAACACCACCTACGGCGAGAATACCGGCGTGCTCAACCTCACCAAGGTGTACGACCCGCGCGTGATCCGCATCGCCGCCTGCTTCGCAATCATCCTGTCTTTCTGCCCCAAGTTCTCCGCCATTATCGCCTGCATGCCTGCAGCCACGATCGGAGGCGTTTCGCTGGTGCTTTACGGTATGATATCAGCCGTGGGTATCAGGAATATCGTTGAAAACCATGTGGACTTCAAGCTCGCCCGCAACGTCATAGTCATGGCTCTTATCCTGGTGCTGGCGGTTGGCATTTCCTACAGTCAGGCAGGCTGCCTCGACCTCGGCTTCACCAAGCTCTCCGGCCTCGCAGTCGCCGCTCTGGTAGGTATTGTGCTGAATGCCATCCTGCCCGGCAAGGACTATGAATTCGGTGCCAACGAGCAGGGAGACATGGCCATCGATTTCGAAATCAACCCGTCTTTGAGAAAGAAACAATGACAGACAGCGAACTCATCAAAACCATACGCATCGTTCCCGACTACCCCATGAAGGGCATTCAGTTCTTCGACGTGACCACCCTGTTCAAGAACCCCGAGGCCTTCAAGGAAGTTGTGGACCGCATATGCGCGCTTTATGCAGACAAGGGCATCACCAAGGTTGCCGGCATCGAGTCCCGCGGATTCATCGCGGGAGCGGCCATCGCCTCCCGCCTGGGTGCGGGCTTCGTGCCCATACGCAAACCCGGCAAGCTGCCTTCCGGAACACTCTCCGAGTCCTATTCCAAGGAATACGGGCGTGACACCATAGAGATGCATTCGGATGCCATAGAGCCCGGCGACGTGGTGCTGATTCACGACGACATCCTGGCCACCGGCGGCACTGCATCCGCCGCGGTAAGGCTGGTCAGCCGTATCCACCCCAAGGCGGTGTATGCCAATTTCATAATAGATATTACCGACGTTCCGCGCAGCGCGCCCATTCCGGAAAGCGTTCCTGTAAGCGCCGTGCTCCATCTTTCAGAGAGATAAATTTGTTTAACTTTTATAAAAACTATGTCCAAAAAACTATTCCTTGCTGCAGCAGTTGCAGTGCTTGCCTTCACTCAAGAAGCAAAGGCCCAGACTAACGTCCAGTTTTTCTATGACTTCGGCCGTAGTTACTTTACCACTACAGTAGAAGGGTTCTACGGAGACAAATGGGGAGACACCTTCTTCTTCATCGATCATTACTATGCAACCCAAGCAGACCGTCAGCTCGGTGACGGCTCCGCCATTAACGGAAGCTATTTCGAGATTGAGCGCAACCTGAACTTCTGGAAAGACACCAAGCTTGCCGACCTCAGCCTCCATGTAGAGTATGACGGAGCAACCTGGGGGTCGGGAGTAGCCTGCATAGGTGTTAACTACTTCCTGCATTCCAAAGACTTCAAGAACATCTTCAACCTGGCCTTGATGTATGACCACCACATCGGATACGGCTATGCCAGCGTTCCCGTAAAATTCACCGGCGTATGGGGCATGCAGGACCTCTTCGGCCTGGAAGGTCTCCGCTTCAGCGGTTTCATCGATATCTGGGGCCTGGACAGCGATTTCGGGCTTGCGGGCAGCTCCAAGTTTACCATCCTCACTGAGCCTCAGCTTTGGTATAACGTCGGAAGGCACTTCGGTGTGGATAACCTGCATCTCGGCGGCGAGGTGGAACTCTCGTACAATTTCGCCGGCAACAAGGGCTTCATGTGCAATCCCTGCCTCGGTGCCAAGTGGGTATTCTAAGCTTTCTTGAACCATGAAACCTTTCGCAGCTAAACTCTTCGGTTTCGACAACTCGAAGAACAACGTCCGTACCGAGATCATCGCCGGAATCACCACCTTCCTTACGATGGCCTACATCCTGGCCGTCAACCCCGGTATCTTCAGCGCCCTCGACGGCATGCCCGGCGGTTCCGTCTTTACCGCAACCGCACTGGCCGCCATCATAGGTACTGTCGTTATGGCCATTTACGCCAAGAAGCCTTTCGCGCTGGCTCCCGGCATGGGCCTCAACGCCTTCTTCGTGTATACCGTGTGCCTCGGAATGGGATACACCTGGCAGTTCGCACTCACCGCGGTGCTTATCGAAGGAATCCTGTTCATCATCCTGACGGTCACCAAGGTGCGTTCCTGGCTAATCAACGCCATTCCCGGCACCCTCAAGAAGGCCATCGGAGCAGGCATCGGCCTCTTTATCGCCTTCATCGGACTGCAGAACGCCGGCATAATCGTAAACAATGACGCAACTCTCGTAGGCCTCGGCAACATTACCGAGGGCAAGGCCCTGCTGGGCATGATCGGCCTCTTCATCACCGCGGGTCTGGTTATGGCAAAGGTGCGCGGAGGTATACTCTGGGGCATTCTCATCACCGCCGTCATCGGCCTGTTCATCAAGGATCCCGCTACCGGTGACGCCATCACGCAGCTGGCACGCAACGAGGCCGGCGGCATCAAGCTCATCTCGCTGCCCGACAGCATGGCGCCTATCTTCTGCCAGTTCGAGCTTGGCCAGATCTTCAGCTGGGATATGCTGGTAGTGGTTTTGACCTTCCTCTTCATCGATATGTTCGACACCATGGGCACCATTATCGGAGTGCACCAGGGAGCCGGCCTCATCCCTGAAGGAAACAAGCAGGACGACATCCCCGGAATGGAGAAGATGTTCCTTGCCGACTCCATCGCCACCGTTTGCGGCGCATGCCTCGGCACCTCCACCACTACGACTTACGTAGAAAGCGCCTCCGGCGTGGGAGAGGGCGGACGTACCGGCCTCACCGCATTCAGCACTGCCGTCTGCTTCGGCCTGGCCCTCTTCTTCAGCCCCATTTTCCTGGCGATTCCGGGTGCTGCAACTGCTCCTGCCCTTATAATCGTAGGTGTGATGATGATGCCCGCCATCAAGCGAATCCACTGGGACGACTACTGCAAGGCCATCCCTGCGTTCCTCACCATCATCATGATGCCTCTGGCATATTCCATCTCCGACGGTATCCTCATCGGCGTCATCTCTTACGTTCTCTGCCACGCGGTAGCCGGCAAGTTCAAGGAGATTTCCGTCACGATGTGGGTTCTGGCGGTGCTGTTCATCCTAAGGTATATCTTCATCTAGCATGGGCAATATTCCTACTCCTCACATCAACGCCAAGTACGGCGAGATTGCCGAGACGGTAATCATGGCCGGAGACCCTCTCCGCGTGAAATTCATGGCGGAGAAGTATCTGGAAGACATATATCAGTTCAACGAAGTCCGCGGGATGCTGGGTTACACCGGCACCTACAAAGGCAAACGGGTGAGCATGATGGGCCACGGCATGGGCATACCGTCCATAGGCATCTATACCTACGAGCTGTTCAATTTCTACGGGGTAAAGACCATCATCCGGGTAGGCTCGGCCGGCGCATACCAGAAGGACCTGAAGCTGGGAGACCTTATCCTGGCCATGGGCGCCTGCACCGACTCCAACTACGGCTCACAGTACGAACTGCCCGGCACCTTCGCCCCCATTGCCGACTACGAACTGCTTAGCAAGGCCGTGAAGGCCTGCGAAGAGTTCGGCTACGACTATAAAGTGGGCAATGTCATGTCTACCGATATATTCTACAGGGACATCCCGCAGATAGAAAAGTGGATAAAGATGGGTGTCCTGGGCGTTGAGATGGAGGCGTCTGCCCTGTATTTGAACGCTGCACGTTCCGGCAACCGCGCCCTGGTAATCAATACGGTCTCCGACCATTTGATTACCGGGGAGGTTACCACATCAGAACAGCGCAGGACCACCTTCACGAGGATGATGGACGTTGCGCTGACTCTGATATAGTATTTAAGCTGTCGCTATTCGAAATTCCTGGACGCAAAAGGAAGCGACCAGCGGAGAGCAAGGTGCCAGTATTCCCAGTTATGCACACCGTCGCGCACTCGGAATTCACTGTGCACCTTTGCTTTACGCATCTTCATGTGGAGGTCCATGGACTGCTGCAGCAGGAAGTCGTCGTCGCCGCAGTCAAAGAACCATGCCACGGTGCGCAGTTGCTTCAGGGTTTCCTTGCCGGCATTGTCTATAAAGTCCAATGCCGAGTGCTCCCTAACGGCCTCGCTTACGTACCAGAACTTGTCTTTCGCAGCTTTGCCGTCGTTCACCTCGCCTCCTTTGTTGTCAAGCCAGGCGCTCATGGCGTAGCAGCTGGAAAACATGTCCGGGTGCCTCTGGGCATACACGGTGCTGCCGCCTCCGCCCATGGAGAGGCCCATTATGGCCCTGCGGCCCTTGCTGCCGCCGCAGGAGTATTTCTGCTCGACCGAGGGGACGAGCTCGCCGAAGAAGAAGTCCTCGTAATTCCAGCCGGGCATGTTGAAGTAGCCGTTCCAGGTGTTGTGGATGTCCGGGCCGCCGGCGTTGGGCATCACTATTACCATGGGGACCGCCTCGCCGGAGCGGATGAGCTCGTCGGCGACAAGCTGGAGGCCTCCCCTGCCGGCCCAGGCGGCATAGTCGTCACTAAGGCCGTGCAGCAGGTACACTACGGGATATTCGCGCGCGGTTGTGCCGTAGCCGTCGGGCAGATAGACGTTATACTTCACCGCCTCCCCCAGCACGGAGCTGTAAAGGCTGTCCGTGACCACCTTTCCGGCCCACAGAGGCAGGGCGGCAAGGGTGGCCGCAAGTACAAGGGCCAGCCTTTTCATCAGAATCTCCAGACCAGGTTGGTGCCCCAAGTAGTGGCAGAGAACTGGTATTTGGGAATGTAGGTGCTGAAGTCTATGGTAAAATGCTTGCCGAAGTCGAATGAGAAGCCGCTCTTACCACCCCAGGCGAAAGCCTTTGTCTGCGTGTCATACCCAAGCATAAGACCGGTGTGGGGGAAGAACTTGAAGCCCTTGGGGCCAATGGCGACGCCGATTTCCGGGTTGATGAAGGCTCCGAAAATCTTGTCTTTAGGAAAGAAATCGCCGAAAACCTCTATCGAAGGGGCGAAAGATACAAATGCGGCACGGTTATAGTTACGGAAACCGACGGCAGCGCCAACGCCGAAGTCACTTGCGGAAAAATTGGCCAGTGCGCCGAGGGATGCGTAAGTTGTAGTCTTCCTTTGGGCCGATGCGGTTGTGGCGGCAGCCATGGCCAAAACTGCAATAACAGCGATAACAATTATTCTCTTCATTGCTTTTGATTTTTTTGCAAAGTTCACAATTATCCGGCAGTAAAGCAAGAATATTCGGGTCTAGTTATTATATTTGCATAGATTGGATGTGTATGAAACGACTGCTTACAATGTTATTCCTCGTGCTGCCGCTGTGCCTGATGGCGCAGACCAAGGCCGAGACTTCTATGTTCAACAAGACGCTCAAGCGACAGACTGTGAAGTCTGCCGAGCAGTTCCTGAAGAAGTATCCGGCGTCTGTTTATACTCCTAAAGTCGTCAGGCTCAGGGACTCCCTTGTATTCTTTGCGCTCAAGCCGGAGGATGCTGCCGGTGTGCTCGCCTTCCGCAAGGCGTACCCCGATTCGTACTTCCGTCCGCTGGCAGACCAGAGGGTGATGGAGCACAACACGAGCGGCATCTCCCATGAGGAGGCGCTGCGGATCGCCGGCGACTGCCTGGACGCCATAGGCTGGAAGAAGGACAACGTGGAGCATGTGCTGGCCCTCGACAAAGGGCTCGACATGCGTATCCTTTCGCCCTCCGGCGAATACGAAGAGGCCCGGTCGATCCCGGTGTATTCTCTTCAAGAGGCGCCCTCGGCCCCCGTGCTGGCGCGGCCCCTGCAGGTCGTGGCACCCCTGGGCGAACGCAACTATTTGCACTTCGCATACTTGAACGGCGACTCGGAATACGTCGAGCTGCTGTACCTGCCGGAGGATGATATAGTGAACGAAGTGTTGTTTTACGGCACGCCTGTTCGCCCTTCCGAAGGGGAAACCTACAGGATCGAGGGTCAGTGCCCGGAGATGATGGAGGGCATATCCCCCACGGCCGAGGTGCTGTGGCTGACCGCCAGGCTCAAGGAGAACCCCTCCCTGGTGGAGCTGTCGCGTGCCGACCTGCTCACCGACGAGTCTATACGTTGGTGGCTGGACAAGAATCCCAAGGCGCGGAGCACGGCGTCGCGCATCAGCTTTGGACGGCTCGACCCGGAATGCTCGATGGTGGAGGCTTACAAAAAAGCGCACAAGGAAAAGGGACGGATCAGCAATGCCGCCTTGTTCAACATTCGCGGCTATACCGTCATCTGCGCAGCATCCAAGAACGGCAGCGAGTACACGCTGGTGTGGTGCGAGCCCGTCTGCAAAAACAAGAAGACCGACCGCTTGCTGAATTCCATCTACTTCGATGCGGACGGCACCACCCTCAACTTGTTCTATTATCACGGCAACACCACATACAAGTACAGGATCTCCCTTGCCTCGCAAAGTATAAGAAGATAAACTGTAAACTCAATAGCATGAAAAGAATTACATCATTTTTTATTGCACTCATCTGCACTGCAAGCCTTTTTGCCCAGAACAGTCAACTCCCTGTAGTCAAGGAGATTGTATCCATCACTAACGAGAACACAAACCGGACGGTGGACGTGGTCAATATCCCTGTCGACGGCGTGAACCGCTATTTTCTCCATGTTGGAAATATGGGTATAGGCGACAAGGTCGCACAGATTGAACTGGATCCCGTTTGCCGGCTCTACATTCCCCTGGGGAACAACATTACAGACGCAGTAACTGCAATGGAAGCGCTCAAGACCCTTTACAAAGAGCCAAAGGGCACGATGCGCGAAATCCAGGGCAGCTTCAAGCCCTTCTTCCCCACAGAAGAGACAGAGACCGTACAGGTTTACAGGCACCAGCCCCTTCTTACCAACCAGCTTCAGTTCGTCATCGAGCGTGACGGCTATTCCCGCGTGGCTTACCTTGACAAATCCGACTTCAACTCGCTCCTCAACGGTTTGAAACTTCACGGCAAGCTTTATCCTTCAGAATTATAGTAAAAGCATGAAACGGCTCAGCATCATTATAGTATTTCTCTGCTGGTGGGCAATAGCCTTTTCGCAGGAGACCTATCTGCCGGCTTCCGAACTTCCGGATCTGATTAAATGCCTTCCCGCTCCGCCGGAGAAAGGCACGCCGGCTTTCAAGTACGACGTACAGCGCTACAGATGGGGCAAGGCACAGCGCAGCAATCCCGAACGGGCAGCCATGGCCAGCAGGGACGCCGTCTGGAGTTACGAGGCGCTGCTTGCGGAGCTGAGCGTCCCCTTCGGCATCGAGATCTCGGTGTCAAACACCCCGGAGCTCTGGAAACTCGTCACCACCAGCCTGGCCACTACCGACCAGATGAGGGTGGCCCCCAAAGCCTACTACCACCGCACGCGGCCGTTCGTATACTTCAAGGAAAAGGCGTTCCTGGAGGATGACGCCCAGTTCAGCGGCGAAGGCAGCTATCCCTCCGGGCACACCATGCGCAGCTGGACGGCGGCACTCGTGCTGGCGGAGGTTAACCCCGGAGCTGCCGATGCCATATATGCGCGGGCGTGGGAGAGCGGCATCAGCCGTGTCATCTCCGGCGCCCACTGGCAGAGCGACGTAGACGTTACGCGCCTTGCCGCCAGCATCGGCTATTCCCGCCTGCAGACCAGCCCGGCCTTCCGCACGCAGATGGCACTGGCGCAGGAGGAATTCCGCCGCCTCGCATCTCCCGACCAGGGCGGAAGGGAGCACTTCGTGAAGATTTCCGACGTAATCCCCGACGTCATCCTGGAGATACGCTACTACAGCACCCATAATTTCGTGGGCCAGCGGATCGACGGCTACCTGGCACCGACGGCCCTGATGACCCGGCAGGCGGCCGACAGCCTCAAGGCAGTAAGCGACGAGCTGAAGGCCCGGGGCTACCGCCTCAAGATTTGGGATGCGTACCGCCCGCAGTGCGCCGTAGACCATTTCGTCCGCTGGGCGGCAGATGTCCCCGACACCCTGATGAAGCGCTATTTCTATCCCGACGTAGACAAGAGCCGCCTCTTCGAACTGGAGTTTATTATGGAAAAATCCGGCCACACACGCGGTTCGACGGTGGATTTAACCCTCTTCGACATGGATGCAGAGAAAGACGTAGATATGGGCGGCCCCTTCGACTGGTTCGGCGAGGAAAGCCATCCGGACTACCGTGGCATCACGGAAGAGCAATACGCCAACCGCATGATCCTGAGGGATGCCATGCTCCGCCACGGCTTCAAGCCGCTGGACAGCGAATGGTGGCACTTCACCCTTAAGAACGAGCCCTTCCCGGATACTTACTTCACATTCCCGGTATTCTGATCGATTCCTTTATTTAGGAAGCCCGAAGGCGTCGGACATTTCCTTCATCTGGGCATCGGTCATGCCGTCGGGCTCAAAGCCCATGTTCCGGGCTGCGATATAGATTTGAGCGCTTTTGTTCAGGACGTCTACCTGGTCGAAGGCGCTCATTATGTCGGTATCTACGGCAAACACGCCGTGCTTTTCCCACATCACCACGTCGTAATCCTCCTCCAGGGTACGTATGGTCGCCTCTGCCAGCTCTACGCTGGAGGGCAGCATATACGGAACCATGCCCAAGCCTCTGGGACAGAATGCTTTGGTCTCAGGGATCATGGACCAGAGCATTCGGGTGGCGGCATCCTTTTCCATCCACTTTTTGCTGTGGGTGAGGGCTACCAGCTCGATGGGATGGGTGTGCAGGGAGGCTCTGTACGGGGAGCCTTTTGCCAGCAGGTAGTCGTGTACAGCCAGGTGGGAAGGGAGCTCGGAGGTGGGCATCACCAGGCGGTCGGCCACTATTTCGTAGGTCGCACAATCCGGCAGTATGCGGATTATGGAGCCGTTGGCCATTGGGCTCTTCGCCAGGTCCCGCATGCGCTTGCCGGTGCCCTTGCAGTAGAACCAGCAACCGTCCAGATGAGGCAGCGTCTTGCCTATGGGCATGGGCTCGCTGATGGCCGGCAGGGCCCTCATGTCGTCATCCACCCATCGGGTGATGTTGACGGTGATGTTGCCGCCGTTGCGTTCGGCCCAGCCTTTCTGCCACAGGTAGCCGGCGACTTCTGCCACCTGCCTGACTTCGGCCTTCATGGCCTTGTTTTTATCCAGTATGCTCATATAGATTCTTCACTTCACTTCGTTTCGTTCAGAATGACAAGCGAATCACTTCGTTTCGTTCAGAATGACAAGCGAATCACTTCGTTTCGTTCGGAATGACAAGCGAATCACTTCGTTTCGTTCGGAATGACAAACGAACTGTCATCCTGAGCGGAGCGAAGGATCTGTTACCTCTTACTAGTGACGTCTTTTTCGTAACGTTCGATTTCCGGGATAAACGCCTCGCCCACGGGCACGCCGTTCTTGTAGTTGAAATAGTCGAACACGGCGCCGAAAGGCAGGGTCTTGGCCTCTTCCAGCAGGGCGAGACGCTGGAAGCCCTTGCCTGCGTCTTCGTACTCGCGCAGCATCTCGAGAGGCTCCAGCAGAGCGCTCAGGAGGCACTTCTGGGTGGCGCGGGAGCCGATTACGTAGGCTCCGATTCGGTTGATGGCGGCGTCGAAGTAGTCCAGGCCTATGTGGGCACGGTTCAGGGCGTCGGCGCGCACAATCTCCTTGAATAGGTCCAGCGTCTGGTCGTTCATGATGGTCACGTGGTCGGAGTCCCAGCGTATGGGGCGGGAGACGTGAAGCATGAGCTCCGGAACGAACAGCAGCAGGGACGCCACCATGTCGGAGACGTTCTCCGTCATCTCGTAATGGCCGGTGTCCAGGGTGTACATGAGCTTGCGGGTGGCACAATAGCCGGCCACGAAGTCGTGGGAGCCCACGGTGTAGCTTTCCAGGCCTATGCCGAAGAGCTTGGCCTCCAGGCAGGTCTTCATGCCGGGAAGCTCCTCCTTCAGGATTTCATCCAGGGACTCGGCGAATATCTCGCGGTAGCGCTTGCGCTCTACTGTCTGGTCCTTGGAGCCGTCATGCACCCAGATGTTCATGATGCAGGGGTCTCCCTGGGCCTTGCCCATGGCGTCGGCTATACGGCGGCAGCGCTTGGTGTGCTCGATCCAGAAGTCGCGTATGCCCTTGTCGGGGTTGGAGAGCGACAGGTCCCCGCTCTTGGGGTGCCCGAAAGAAGTGGAGTTGAAGTCAAGCTTGAGCCCATTCTCCCGGGCCCACTGTATCCAGCTCTCGAAGTAGCGTACGTCCACCTGGTCGCGGTCTACGAACTTGCCGCCGAAGTCTCCGTATATCTCGTGGAGGTTCAGGCGGTGGTTGCCGGCGATGAGGCTCTTGGCGAAGAGGACGTCACTGCGGACCTCCTCTATGTTGCGGGCCCTGCCGGGATAGTTGCCGGTGGTCTGTATGCCGCCGGAGAGGCCTGCGGCGCTCTCGAAGCCGATTACGTCGTCGGTCTGCCAGCAGTGCAGGGAGATGGGCGTCTTCTCGACGGTCTCTATTGCCTTGTCCGTATCCACGCCCAGGGCGGCATAGCGCTCGCGGGCAATCTCATAGGACTTCAGGATCTGTGCTTCTTTCATTTTATAAAGGGTTATAAGTTTTAACTTTAAACGTTTCGGCTATTATGCGGCGCATTTCCCAGCGGTCTCGCACCAGGCCGGCGGCCTTGGCCTGAATCATAACGTTGCCTATGGCGGTAGCTTCGGCCGGGCCGGCGACGACGGGGAGCCCTATCGCATCGGCGGTCCACTGGTTAAGGAGTTCGTTGGCGCTGCCGCCGCCGATGATGTGCAGTTTCTCTATCTTGAAGGGGGCGAAGCCCTGCAGCATGTCCAGCACCTCTTTGTAACGGTCGGCCAGGGAATGGTAGATGCAGCTGACGATCTGGGCGTCGGAGAGATTTGCTCCCTGCGGTCGCATCTCTCGCGTTGCTCGGGTCTTCACTGCGTTCAGAATGACAACACTGTCATCCCCGGCACCTTTTCTGTCATCCTTCGCTCCTTTTCTGTCATCCTGAGCGGCGCGAAGGATCTCCTCCACCATGTTCGCGGGGTTGGCGAAACGCGGGTCGTCCGGGTTGATGCGGCCGGAGAAAGCGGCCTCCGAGCGCGCCATCTCCATCAGCCGGGAATAGCTGTAGTCCTTCCCTTCGGCCTTCCAGACCTTGCGGCACTGCTCCAGCAGCCACATGCCGGTGATATTCTTGAGGAAACGGGTGGTGCCTTCGATACCGCCTTCGTTGGTAAAATTGAGGCGGGCGCTCTCCTTATTGATAATGGGAGCGGGCACCTCGATGCCCATCAGGCTCCAGGTGCCGCTGCTCAGGTAGGCGAAGTTCCCGTCGGCGGCAGGCACTGCGGCAATGGCCGATGCGGTGTCGTGCCCCGCCACGGCAATCACGGGAATACCGTCGTACTCCCCCACCTTCGTTCCGGGCTGAACGATGGGCAGCAGCACGTCGGTACGCACGCCCAGCTCTTCCAGCAGGCCTTTGTTGAACTGGCGGGTTCCCTGGTCCATCATGCCGGAAGTGGAGGCGTCCGTATACTCGCAAACTTTGTTTCCTGTAAGAAGATACGCAAGGAGATCCGGCATGAACAGGATGGCGTCGGCACTCTTCAGCGCCTCATCGCCCTCCATGGTCTGCGCATACAGCTGGAAGACGGTGTTAAAGTTCATGATCTGGATGCCGGTGCGGGCATAGAGCTCCTCGCGCGGCACGGTTTCATACACCTTTTCGGGAATGCCGACGGTATAGGGATCCCGGTAGCAGCGCGGCAGGCCCAGCAGCCTGCCGTCGGCTCCGACACAGCCGAAATCCACACCCCATGTATCTATTCCGATGGAGTCGGGACGGATTCCCTTATCCTTCAGCTCTTTGATGCAGGCCACAAAGTGGTCCCGAATCTTGAGGACGTCCCAATACATGCGGCCGTCACGGCGTACCATTTCCGATGGGAAGCGGTACACTTCTTCCATCCGGAAGGAGCCGCCGGCGAAAGTTGCCAATACACCGCGGCCCGAGGTGGCGCCGCAGTCGAATGCCAGGAAAGAGTGAGTGTCTGACGGTTTTTCCATTTTTTTGTTTTACAAATTTGCAAAAACTGGAACTCTTTTGCAAATAATCAACATTATTGAGTTTCCTCATCCATTTTCATTGTCGGAGGAAATTGTTACTTTTGTGTGGGTTTGACAATTATTTTTACCGACATGGGGAAAAAAGACGCGTGGCTCAGGAGCCTGATGATGACAATAATAGGAACCACCATTTCCATTATACTCACTTTCGGCACCAGCAGTATAATAGACAATGGAAGACAGAAGGCGGAAGGCCGCCAGCTGGCCATGATGGCGATACACGACATCGACAATACCGCCGATGAGTTCCGCCGTATGTCCAAAAATGAGAAAAGCGATTTCTCGAAAGCCCAGTATCTGTTGACGCATCTCGACAGAATTGAAGAGGTGGGAGCAGACACATTGAACGCCGTATTGATGTTCGTACTGCACGAGAGCGGCGAGAACGACTTTTTCGACGATTCTTCGGAGCAGTTGTTTCTCAGCAGCCAGGACTCATGGAAGAATATCGACAACACTACGTTCATCGACGCCGTTACCGAGTTTTACCAGACCCGGCGCCAGACATTCGAATCCGTCACTCACGGTATTATCTGGGAGAAACCGATTGAAGAAAACGTCTTCTACAGCCGCCAGATGTCGAGTGACAATTACTCTGTGGACGAAGCCGCCTTTCTGGCCGAGCACTTGCGCCAGGACCGGGTCAAGTACTACATCGAATGCTCGCCGGCAAGGCAGAGGGCGTACAATCAAGTCGCCGATGCTTTTGACATGACCAGCAAGCGGTGCAAATTCATTATAGGCATTACCGACGGAGAGATGCAAAGCTACATTGAAAGCAAAAACCATCCGGGAAAGCGCGTAAAAGACAAGAATCTGTTGGGCAAGTGGGTTTTGACGTCCAATGACGATTACTTCCAAGGCTTTGAATTCAACGAGAATCACACGGTCAAGTCCACTGTAATCCAACACTATTTCGACCCGTTTTTCACGGGACATATGGACATTCGTTTCTATTACACCGGCACATGGGAAATACAAGGCGACTCCCTTATAACCGTCATTTCGTCCAATTATGACTACTCTTTGGATACCAGCAGCGTTAGAAGCCTCCCCGGTAAAGACCAGTACTTAAAGAAGTTGATCAGCGACTGGAAGGAGAACATGGCCGCCATGATGGCCGACAGTTCCGCCGAAGAAAGAAACCGTCTGGCATACAGAGTCGCCCTCGACCCCTCCGGAGACCGCATTGAAATGACCACCGGCACATCCGGAACCGAGGCTGTTTATTACATCACCAAGGAAACTCCTGGTATGTGAGAAAGGTTTTTATTTTTATGTACATTTGCAGATAGAAGCAAGAATACAACAAGCCATGAAAAAGACAATCGACCGCAGGGATTTCCTAAAATTATCAGCATCGGCCGGGTTGGCCGCCTTTGTGGCGCCAGCTTGTACGAAGGGCCTCGATACCACTACGCCCCCCGTTTCGGGGGAATCCACCCTCAAGGTTCCCCTGACGGGTCACGGACGCGCCACAGACCGGGACATTACCATCGAGCCCCCCAAGGAGGCGCCCCGCTACGACATCATAGACAGCCATCTTCATATGATGGACTTCCTGGAAGACACCGACGGCCTCCGTGCACTTGCCAAAGCTATGGATATGGCCGGTGTCTCCAAGGCGGTCATCTTCGGCATGCCCATTGCCAAGCAGTGGGACGAGACGATGCCCAAGGCTCCCACCTATTATCTCAGCAACGACAGCCGCTGCTACTACTATTCCGCGACAGACTATATGGTGGCCGAAGAAATCCTATGTCAGGACGAAAAGGTGAGGGACCGCTTCCTGCCTTTCTGCTGTGGCGTCAACTGCAATGACCGTTTCGCGGCTGACCACATCCGTCAGATCCTTAAGCTCTACCCCGGTTTCTTTGTGGGAATCGGAGAGATCATGAGCCGCCACGACGACCTCACGGCCCTTACCTACGGCGAGGCTCCCCACGTGAACAGCGACGCTTTCAAGCGCATCTATGACCTGGGAGCCGAGGAAGGCCTGCCGGTGCTGGTCCATCACAACATCACGGCCCAGTCTACGGAGAATATTCTCTATCTGGACGAACTCCAGGAAGCACTGGCTTATAACCGCTCCTGCAAAATCATCTGGGCGCATATCGGCATTTCCCGACGCATCGAGGTCAAGAACCTGACCAAGATTGCCGACAGTCTCCTGGCCAACAACTCCAACCTCTGGGTAGACATCTCCTGGCTGGTATACGACTATTATTTCCTGGACGAGTTCCCCTCCAACTACTTCGATGGAGACACCTTGCAGGACTGGGTGAATCTCATCGAGAAGTACCCCGACCGCTTTATGATTGGAACCGATAAAGTGGGTCACTGGAGCACTTACCCCGCCGAGGTGGTCAAGTATTACAAGCTTCTGGACCGCCTGTCGGAGTCTACATGCAACAAAATCTGCCGCGAAAATATCCTTTCTTTGGTTAAGAAATACTGAGGCCCCCGGTCTATCGATAGTATCAGGCTCTTTGGCTTTAAGGTCTAGCGTCACATAGTTTTCTATAAGAATAAGTCGACATGAACCGTATTGCTAATACTTCGTTAAAGATTCTTAAATGGGTGGGAATTGTCATTCTCTCGCTCATTGTGATGTGTTTTCTCACCAGATGGATTGGCCAGGGTGTAAACAAGATTACCCCCAAAGATGGTATCAACAAGTCGATGTACGTCGATATCAACGGGTCAAAGCAGTGGATTAGCATCTACGGGCAGGATAAGGACAATCCCGTACTGCTATATCTTCATGGCGGGCCGGGCAGCGCCACCAGCGGGTACGATTACGCATTTACACGTAAGTGGAGCGATGTTTATACCGTCGTCACCTGGGATCAGCGCGGAAGTGGAAAGAGCTATGACAAGGAGCACCTGCAAACCATTACGGCCGACATAATGATGCAGGACGGCAAGGCTATGACCGAGTTCCTGCGTGACTATCTGCAAGTCAATAAGATTACACTGCTCGGGCATTCCTGGGGCTCGTACTTCGGTGCCAACCTGGCGCTAGAGTACCCGGAATATTATGAGGCTTTCATAGGAGCCGGGCAGTTCATCGACTGGTACGAGAATGAACACCGTCTGTACGAAGCCGCATTGAGCTGGTCGGAGAACGATCCTGAAGGTCGCGAGATGGTGGAAGAATGGGGCGCAAACAGGGATTCGACGGTTGCGGATATGATGCTCAGACATGCCATTATGAAAAGATACGGTTATGGTATGATGAAAGACGGGATGGATTACAACATATTCACAACCTTGCTGTTCAACCCATACTACTCACTTAAGGGGCTCCTTGATTTCTTCAATGAGCAAGAAGCGGTTTCTGAGCAATATGCGTCTTTCTGGGGGTCGGACGATTTCGAAAAAATGTCCCTCCTCGACAGATACGACTACGAGCTTCCTTACTATAATATTAACGGAGACATAGACTATCAGACCAATTTCGAGCTTGCCTGCGAGTACTTCAAACTGGTGAACGCACCTGCAAAGCAATTGTTCGTGATGAAAAACGCCACTCACGGCCTCCTGGAGTCGCGTTCGGAGGAATTCTCCGGCTTTGTCCATCAGATTGCTGCCCATTAAACAGTTTCCCGTCCACATAATGTCATCGATTATCGGCAGATTTATTCCGCTATTCAAGGATTGAACAGTTTGCCGGTCTTCCATTCATATCAAAAACACTTATAATAGTCTTTAATCTCATTTTTATTGAGCGACGTGACGGACATGGGCTCCAGAGTCACGTCGCTGGCGGTTTTCATCTAGAAAACAAACAAAACGGCCAGTGACGTGAGAAAATGGGGTGCAGGAGTCACGTCGCTTTTGAATGTAGTAGCGCCCAGGCGCGAGTTTGCAGGAGATTATTGTTTATAAAATAAACTTTAATTACCTTTGGAACCAAGACCATTAAAATCTGATTATTATGATTCTGAAGAAAATTCCTTACAGCCGGCCGGAGGCAGACGACCTCGAAGCGATCTCCGGAAGCATCATTTGCGAAAGCGGCGTCCTTGGCGATGCTGGAGATTTTGTTGACGGCGGAGATCCGCTTGAATTTTAAATGAACGGTGTTATGAAAGCAATCAGATCATACATACTGGCCGCCCTTGTGCTCACAGCGGCCGCCGCAGTGGCCTGTACCGTCGAAGACCAGCCCTCGCAGATAAAGAATAAGGTGACCTTCGTCGCCTCGCTGTCACCGCGCAGTGCTGTCACCCGCGCCCTGTCCGACCCGGGCGACGGCACCCTTGCATCCTCCTGGACCATAGGCGAAGAGTTGAGCCTCCAGTACGACAACACCTCCTCGCAACGAGTCGAAGCAGTGGCCACCGTCACTTCAGTGGATTCCGACGGCAGTGCCACCATTACGGCAACCCTTGCCGACCCGGTGTCCTGCACCGCCAGTTTCTGTTATCCCTATTCCAGTTGCACCCTCAATAAGCCCAAGAGCATATTCACCGACCAGACCGGCACGCTGGAAGACGTCAGCGCCAACTACGAACTGGTGTCCGGCACCGGCGCCATCGTTGTCAACGGTGCCGAGGCTACGCTCCCGCAGAGCGTGGAAATGAACCACGAAACCAGCGTCTGGAAAATGTCCTTCACCGACGGCACCTCCGACATCACCCCTACGATTACCAGCCTGACGGTCAGCGACGGCAACAACGACTATACCGTAAGCCCGTCAGGCCTTAGCACGATTTATGTGTCGATGTATCCGACGGCCGCCAGCGCTACTGTCTCGATTGCGGCCACCACGGC
>CAMZEC010000006.1 GCA_947305645.1 uncultured Bacteroidales bacterium
GGCTTCGGAGTGTTCTGGGGCATCTTTATGCTGCTCTTCCTGCTGGGAGGCGGCCAGGGCCTCAAGCAGCTGATATCCGCCAACTTCGAGGGCTTTGCAACCAATACTGCGATTATTGTGGCGGACCGCACCACCAAGCCTTGGAAAGGTATGAAGGAAGGGCGTATCTGGGACATGACTTACACCGACGTAGAACGTCTGAAGAGTATGGTTCCGGAGCTCGAAACTGTTACTCCAGTGGTATCCCACTGGGGCCAGGAGGTGGTAAACGGCAGCAATACGGTAAACGGAAACATCAAGGGTGTATTCGCAGATTACTGTAAGATAGAGGAGCCGCGACTGAAGTATGGCCGCTACCTGAACGAGGCCGACATAGCCCAGGAGCGCAAGGTGTGCGTAATAGGCAAGCGCATCTATACCAGCGTTTTCCCGGATGGCGTAGATCCTTGCGGCTCCATGATTAAAGTAGGTCCGGTTTTCTATCAGGTCATCGGAGTGGATTACAGTTCCGGCAATATAAGCATAAACGGCAGCGCCGATGAGTCCGTTGTAATCCCTCTCCCGGTAGTACAGAAGGTATATCACGATGGTGACAATATAGAACTGATCTGCGTTACCGGACGCAGTGGCGTCAAGATGACCCCGCTGGAGGACAGGATACGTCAGATAATGGCCAGGAAGCACAATTACGACCCGACCGACAAGGATGCCCTGTTCGTTATGAACACCGAGCAGATATTCTCCATCATGGACAACCTGTTCACAGGCCTTAACTTCCTTATTCTGCTGGTGGGCCTTGGAACCATACTCGCCGGCGTGATCGGAGTCAGCAACATCATGATGGTTACGGTCAAGGAACGCACCACGGAAATCGGTATCAGGAGGGCCATCGGGGCCACTCCCCGCGACATCCTGAGCCAGATTATCATGGAGAGCATCAGCCTCACGCTGGTGGCCGGCTCCTTCGGAATAGTGTTCGCCGTGCTGCTTCTGAGCCTGCTGGAGAAAATAGTAAACGCCAGGCCGGACGCCAGCCCGGTGGATTTCCAGGTAACTTTCTGGACGGCCGTCATAGCAGCACTGCTGCTTACGGTACTTGGCGTGATAGCCGGAATGGCTCCTGCATCCAGGGCCATGTCCATCAAGCCGGTGGATGCAATGAGAGATGAATAATAAATAAATACACTATAATGAAAAAGATTGTCAAGTACATCATTTTCGCGCTGATAGCGCTGCTGTTCATCGGCACTTTCGTATTCCTGTTCAAGAACTCCCGCCCCGAGGCCGTTCAGTACAACGAGCATGAGGCCAAGCTTGCCAACATCAGCCGCACCACCGTAATCACCGGCAAGATTACACCCCGTAACGAGGTGAACATCAAGCCCCAGATCAACGGTATCATCTCCGAACTCCGCAAGGAGGCCGGCCAGATGGTCAAGGAAGGTGACGTCATTGCCAAGCTCCGCGTAATTCCCGACATGAATTCCCTGAGTTCCGCCCAGTCCCGCGTGCGCCTTGCAGAGATCAACCTCAAGCAGGCCAAGACCAACTGGGAGCGTGAGAAGGCCCTCTACGACAAGAAGCTTGTGAGCGACGAGGAGTACGACCAGGTGCTGCAGACTTACAACCAGGCCATCGAGGAGAAGAATGCGGCACAGGAGTCCCTGGAGGTCATTCGCGACGGCGTATCTTCCAACAACGCCACCGGCAGCTCCACCCTTGTGCGTTCCACAATCACCGGCCTCATCCTGGACATCCCTGTGAAAGTCGGAAACTCCGTCATCCAGGCGAACACCATGAACGACGGTACCACCGTCGCCACCGTGGCAAACATGTCCGACCTCATCTTCGACGGCAACATCGACGAGACTGAAGTGGGCTCGCTGGTGGAGGGCATGCCCATGCGCATCACCATCGGCGCCCTGCCGGACTACGATTCCGAGGCGGCCCTGGAGTACATTTCCCCCAAGGCGGTGGAGAACAACGGTGCCAACCAGTTCGAGATTAAGGCGGCCGTGAAGGGCACGGGCGGGCAGATGATACGCTCCGGTTACAGCGCCAATGCGGAAATCGTGCTGGAGCATGCAGACAACGTGCTTACCATTCCCGAGAGCGCCCTTGAGTTCGAAGGCGACAGTACCTTCGTGTTCGTGAAGGCGCAAGACAACTTCGAGCGCGTCAACGTAGAGACCGGCCTGAGCGACGGCATCAACATTGAGATCCGCAGCGGCCTCAAGGAGGGCGACATAGTCCGCGGTACCCGTATCATCAACGTCGACAAGAAAAAGCAGAAATGAGACAGTTAGTTATTAGTGTCGCGCTGTTGCTCACATGCGCAGCGGCGTGGGGCCAGAAAGGCTCCTGGAGCCTCTCCGACTGCATCGACTATGCGCTTGAGCATAGCATCACCGTTCGCCAGAGCGAGCTTAACGTGGAGCAGCGCGAGGTGGACCTTAACACGGCGCAGATGAGCCGCCTGCCGTCCGTCAGCGCTTCGGCATCAGAGAATTTGTCCTTCGGCCGAGGTCTTACGGAAGACAACACCTACTCCAACTCCAACACTACTTCCACGTCCTTCAACCTGGGAACGAGCGTCCCCATCTTCCAGGGATTCGAGATCAACAACAACATCAAGATAGGGAAGCTGAATCTGGAGGCCGCAACCGCCGACCTGGAGAAGGCGCGCGACGATATCCGCGTGGCCGTGGCCCAGGCGTACGTGCAGATACTCTACAATCAGGAGCTGCTCCGCGTGGCTCACGAGCAGAGCATCCATGACGAGGAACTGCTGAAGCAGATCCAGGAGCGCGAGCGTGCCGGCAAAGTGAGCGCTGCCGAGGTGAGCGCCCAGATGGCCACCCTGGCACAGAGCCGCCAGTCGGAGATACAGGCAGACGGCAACCTCCAGTTGTCTATACTTGATTTGACGCAGCTGCTGGAGCTCGAATCTCCGGACGGATTCGAGATTGTGAATCCCGAGGTGGACGATGTGGACAAGGCGCTCCTGATGCTCCCGGAGGCCATTTATGCCGAGGCGGTGGAGATTAAGCCGGCGGTGGAATCGGCAAAAATCGGTGTCGATCAGGCCAAGCTGAACATAAGCAAAGCCAAGGGCGCTTACCTGCCTTCGCTCTCTCTGAGCGGCGGACTCGGAACAAACTTCTACACCAATTCCAAAATGACTCCCACTCCATTCTGGAACCAGTTGTCAAATAACTTCAGCCAGTATGTCGGTCTTTCGCTCAACGTGCCTATCTTCCAGAAGTTCGGAGCCCGTAACCAGGTACGGAATGCGGAAATCAATTACCGTGGCCAGCAGCTTAACCTGGAGAACGTCAAAAAGTCTTTGTATAAAGAGATTCAGCAGGCATATTACAATGCCGTGAATGCCCAGGCACGCTATGCCGGCAGCCGCGAGAGCGCAGAGAGCGCCCGCCAGCACTATGAACTCACAGAAGCGAAGTACACCGTCGGAAAGGCCGGAATAGCCGACTACAACGATGCCCGCAACAGCTGGCTGCGCGCAGAGTCGGAGCACATTCAGGCCCGCTACCAGTGCCTGTACCAGACCAAGCTCCTCGACTTCTACTGTGGCGAGACGCTGAATTTCTGATTACTGGCGGGGCAGGTCCCTTTTTTGGCTGGGGACTTGCGGCACTGGATTGCGTGAGATAACGATTAGCGGGGCAGGTCCAAGGGGAATAATCGGACCTGCCCCGCTAATCAAATAATGGCCGTTGCCTTAGATCCTGTCTCTGATAATGAAATAGTAGACCAGGAGACCGACCCAGCTGGTGGCGAGGACTGCTACGCAAAGGACAATCTTCCAGAGAAGATCGATTTTATTGTGCTTGAAAATGTCCAGTACACACCAGATGGCGGCGATAATACCGATAATGTAAATAATGCTAGCTAACATGGTTTATTAGAATAATGTTGGTTCTTCGAATATCAGTTCTATCGGCTCCTCGTCGGCGGTTTCGGGAATCCGGATCTCGGTGCCTGCCTTGATCTTGGACTGCTTTTCAGGCTTGGCCGGAGCCGGAGCTGGAGCCGGGGCCGGAGCAGCAGGTGCTTCTTCTGCCGGGACATCGGCTATCAGCTCTTCCTGCACCACCACATCCTCCTCCGGAACCTCTACGGTCTCTTCGGCAACATCTTCCACCGCCTCCTCGGCCGGCAGATCGTCCTCGGGCTTCACCAGGGGCTCCACGAAGCGGACTTTCTTCACCTCGCCGCGGTCTACGACCTTCTTGCCCTTGGCGCCCACGCCCTTCTTGGCAATCCACTCCTCGGCATCCACGAAGTCTGACGGCTTGTCCTCAAGCTTCCAGATTACCTCGTACTGAGGATGGCGGTCGTCGCTAAGCTCCACAAGGTAGGACTTGCTGCCCTCTGCAATGAAGGAAACGGGGTTGTTGTCGCTTACAATAAAGGAGAAACGCTTGACGTAGAACGATTTGACGCCGGCATCCCAGTACAGGGCGGTGTATGTCTTGTCCGGATCGAACTTCTCTATCCTCAGTACGTCTCCCTGGTAACGGTTTACCAGATCGAAGGATGTGGTGTAGAACGTGCCGTTCTTGAATACCGCCAGCACTTTGTCGCCCTCGCAGAATTCGCCCAGGAACAAGCCGTGCCCTTCGTCGTTCAGTTTCTGTATATCGGTATCGTACCAGATCTCCTTGCCGGCGATAGTGCTCACTCCCTTGCTCTTCAGGGTGATGTTGCGGATAACGTTCTTGCTTACAAGGTTGCCGCGAGCCGTCTTGCTCTTTATGGCAAGTGTGGAGAAATCGTATTCGAACGAGGTCTTCTTGAGCTTCGGCTTCGGACGCAGCTGCACACGCACGGTCTCGGCCTCGCCGTTATGGTTGGCCGTAAACCAAACTATCTGGGAACCGTCGAGCCCGGTGGTAATGTCATATTCCTTGTCACGCGTAACCGACGTGACGGCGAAACGCTTGGCGTAATAAATGGACGTCTTGCCCTCGCGGTAAATCACATTGTACACCGTACGGCTGTCTCCTCGGTTGAAAACCCCCACGTATATTAGATCCTTACCGAAGAAGGCTTTGTCGCTCACCTTGGTTACGATGTACTTGCCGTCCTTGCGTATGACTATTATCTCGGAAAGGTCAGAGCAATCGCTGATGAACTCTCCGTTGTCGTCGCGCTTGAGGCCTATGCCCACGAAGCCTTCCGCCAGGTTTGCATATAGCTTGGCGTTGTTGTTTACAACTCGAGTGGCGGTGATGGTCTCGAAGCCAGTGAGTTCAGTGCGGCGGGGGAAATCTTTGCCATACTTCTTCTTGAGGCCCTTGAACCAGTCGATGGTGAACTTGTCGATATGATCGATGTTGTCCTGGACCACCTTCATTTCCTCCTCTATCGCGTGAATCTTCTCTTCCACCGCTTTGACGTCGAACTTGGAAATCTTGCGCACGGGCTTGTCTACCAGGCGGTCGATGTCCTCCATCACTATCTCCCGGCGGAGAGATTTCTCATAGGCCTTCATGGCGGTCAGGGTCTCCTCTTTCTGCTCCTCCCAGCTAGCCTGGTCCTTCTCCAGTATCTTGTAGATACGGTTTTCGAAGTATATGCGTTCCAGCGAGGTGTAGTGCCAGTCGCGCTCGAGCTCTTCCATACGGATTCCCAGCTGCCGGAGCAGGATGTCGCGGGTGTGGAATGTGCTGTACTCGAGTATGTCGTTGACAGTAAGGAACTGAGGTTTGTTGTCCACGATCACGCAGGCATTCGGCGCCAGGTTGCACTCGCAGTCGGTGAATGCGTACAGGGCGTCGATTACCTTGTCCGGTGACACGTCGCCAGGCAGGTGGATAAGAATCTCCACCTTGTCCGTGGTCATGTCCTCGATCTTCTTTATCTTGATCTTCCCCTTGTCCTTGGCCTTAAGAATAGACTCGATAAGGTCTTTGGTGTACTTGCCGAAGGGAATCTCGGTAATCGCGATGGTGTTTTTGTCTATCTTCTCGATACGGGCGCGCACCTTCACGCGGCCGCCGCGCTTGCCCTGCATATACTTGGAGCAGTCGGCGAAACCTCCGGTGGGGAAGTCGGGATAGAGCTCGTACGGCTTGCCCTCCAGAATGGCCACGGAGGCGTCCATCAGCTCGTTGAAGTTGTGCGGCAGTATCTTGGACGCAAGGCCCACGCCGATGCCGTCGGTACCCTGGGCGAGCAGGAGGGGGAAGCGCACGGGAAGCTCCGTCGGCTCGTCGTTGCGGCCGTCGTACGACTTCATGGTGTGCGTGACCTTCGGGTCGAAGAGCACCTCCTTGGCGAACTTGCTCAGGCGTGCCTCGATGTAACGGGGTGCCGCGTTTGCGTCGCCGGTGAGGATGTTGCCCCAGTTACCCTGGCAGTCGATGCAGAGGCCTTTCTGGCCGAGGGTTACGAGGGCGCCGAGGATGGACTGGTCGCCATGGGGATGGTACTGCATGGCCTGGCCGACTATGTTCGCCACCTTGGTGTAGGAACCGTCGTCCATCTTGCTCATGACGTGGAGCACGCGCCGCTGAACCGGCTTCAAGCCGTCGGCGATGTGGGGCACGGCACGGTGCAGGATTACGTACGACGCATAATCCAGGTACCAGTCCTTGAACATGCCGGAGAGTTTGAACTTGTGCGCGTCGCTCTCCAGAAGCTTGTCGTACTTGCCGCTCGACTCCGCGTCTTCCGCTATTTCCAGATCATCGTCCTCGATGATGTCTTCGGTAACAATGTTCTCTTCGTCCATATCTTAGTCCTCGTAGCCGAAACGGCGTAATTCTCTTTTGTTCTCCCTCCAGTCGGGGTCCACCTTCACGAAGATGCTCAGGAACACCTTCTTCTGGAAGAAGTCTTCCATGTCTATGCGGGCCTGGGTGCCGACTTTTTTCAAAGCGGCGCCCTTCTTGCCGATAATGATGCCCTTTTGGGATTCGCGCATCACATAAATCACTGCGTCTATGTCGTAACGCTCGGCGCCTTCCTTGAAAGCCTCGATGCCCACCTCGCAGCTGTAGGGAATCTCTTCCTTGTAGTTCAGGAAAATCTTCTCCCGGATAATCTCGGATGCGAAGAAGCGGAGGTTCTTGTCGGTAAAAGCATCCTTGTCGAACCATGGCGGGCACACCGGCAGGCGGCTCACCACTGCGTCCAGAATGCTCTCCAGGTTGAAGCGCTCCTGCGCGCTTGCGGGAATGACTTCCGCCTCCGGCAGCTGCTCCTTCCACCATGCAGCCAGCTCCATCACTTTCTGCTGGTCGCTTATGTCAATTTTGTTGATGACCACGATTACGGGGCACTGGATGCGCTGCAGCTTGGAAATGTAGTCTCCGTTCTTGTCCGGCGTCTCCACCGTGTCCGTAACGTACAGCACAATGTCGGCGTCGCCGAGGGCTCCGTCCACGAAGTTCATCATGTTCTGCTGGAGCCTGTAGGAAGGTTTGAGTATGCCGGGCGTGTCGGAATAGACTATCTGCCAGTCTTCTCCGTTCACTATGCCCATGATGCGGTGGCGGGTGGTCTGCGCCTTGGACGTCACGATGGAGAGCTTTTCGCCCACCAGCGCGTTCATCAGCGTGGACTTGCCCACGTTGGGGTTGCCGATTATGTTAACGAATCCCGAACGGTGCTCCATTATACGTAGGCCCCCATCTTCAGCATGTTAACTTCACTCTCTGAAAGATAGCGCCACTCGCCCTTCTTGAGCCCCTTCTTGGTGAGGCCTGCGAAGTAAACTCGGTCCAGCGCCTTCACGGTGTAGCCGAGGGACTCGAAGATGCGGCGCACGATGCGGTTCTTGCCGGAATGGATTTCGATTCCGAGCTTGCTGTGGTCGCCTTCGTCCACGAACTCCAGCTCGTCGGCCTTGATGAAGCCGTCGCCGAGGGTGATGCCTTCCAGTATCTTGTCGTAGTCTTCCTGGCTGAGTTTGCGGTCCAGGGCTACCTGATAGATTTTCTTCTTGTCGTAAGAGGGGTGCGTAAGGCGTTCCGCTATCTCACCGTCGTTGGTGAACATGAGCACGCCGGTCGTGGCCTTGTCCAGACGACCCACGGGGTAAACGCGTGAAGGGCAGTTCTTGAGGAGGTCCATCACGGTCTTCTCTGCATGAGGGTCGGAGGCCGAGGTTACGTAGCCCTTGGGCTTGTTCATGACCAGGTATACTTTGGTCTCACCTTTCAGGCGCTCACCGTTGAAACGTACGTCGTCGTTGAAGATGTTGACCTTGGTGCCGAGCTCGGTCACGACCTCTCCGTTCACGGTTACGCAGCCGGCCTGGATAAAGGTGTCGGCCTCGCGGCGCGAGCACACGCCGGAGTTGGCGATGAAGCGGTTGAGGCGTACCTTGTTCTGTATGGTCTCGGGCTCGTATGCAGGGCCGTCATAGTCGTCCCTGATCTGGGGACGGCGGCTGATCATGCGGTTGATGCCCTCGTCTGATGCTTTGGAGAAGTTGGATTTGGAGGGGAAGCGCTTGGGGCCCCTGCCGGGCGCGCCTTTGCGTGCAGGGCGGTCGCCGTACGGACGCTCGCCGTAGCTCTTGTGCTCGCCGTAGCCGGAACGATCGCTGAAGTTGGAGCGGTCGCCGTAGCTCTTGTGCTCGCCGTATGCCGGGCGCTCACCGTACTGGCGGGGCTTGCGGTCGCCATAGCCGGGACGATCGCTGAAGTTGGAGCGGTCGCCATAGCTCTTGCGCTCCCCATAAGAAGGACGCTCGCCGTAGCTCTTGTGTTCGCCGTATGCCGGGCGCTCACCGTACTGGCGGGGCTTGCGGTCACCATAGCTGGGACGATCGCCGTAGCTGGGGCGTTCGCCATAAGGTTTACGGTCTCCGAAGCTTCTGCGCTCGCCGTAGGGGCGCTGTTCGGAGGAAGAATGGAAATCAACTTTTTCGGAGCGGGGTGCGCTCCCTGCAGTTTTACGTGGTCTAAGTTTACGGCCGTCTTTGGAAAAACCGTCCATGGTCATTTAAGGTTAAAGATGTAAGTAATTGTGCCTTCCTGCAACGCAGGGGCGTTAGCGCTCATGTTGAATCCGGTCTCCAGGGCGGCGTTGCGGGCGGCTGTCCACAGAGCCTTGTCGGTAACCGTGGTACCGTCGGCTCCGGGAACCGCTTTCTGCACCTTTCCGTACTGGTCGACCCATATTTTCACTACTACCTTGCCGCTTTCCTGTGAAGCATAGACGGGCTTCTTGAGTCCCGCCTTGTCTACATAGCGGCCTTCCAGATGTGCATTCGGAGCGCCATCAGTATTGCCCTTGTTTGTATTGCCCGTGGGCTGTCCGGGTTTGTATTCAGTTGAACCTTCACTCGCAGAATGCTCGGCGGTGAGGGTTGTGTCTTTCTTTGCCATACCGGGGAAGGTGGCACGGGGGTCAAGTTCCGGCTCTTCCTCGCGCTTGGGCTCGTTTACCGCAACGTCGCCGTGGTCGTCCGGCTTGGTGGAGGGAGTTAAGTTAGGTTTTTTGGACTCTACGGGAGACTCGCTGCGCTGTATCAGCTCTATGGTCTTCTCGGGGTCCACGTCTTCGCCGCGGGGCTCTCGCCCGGTTTTCTGCTCGGGGGGGGCGAGTTCTTCCTCGAAGTCCAGCAGGAAAGAGGTCTCTGCAGGCGGCGGATAAAGATATTTGATACCGGTGAACGACACCAGGAGCACGGCGCATAAATGCACTATCACCGTCATTGCTATGCCGGTGATTACGGAGTTGCGCTCCCTTTCGTTACGTTCGCGGAGGTACTGTTTCATTCGGGTTGCGTGGCCAAAATGACCTTATAATGGTTCCGTTTGGCGATATTCATCACCTGTACAATCTCCTTTATGGGGACACTTTCGTCCGAGTGGATGGAGAAGGTGGGGTCCTCCTCGGTCTGCAGCAGCTCCACGAGCTCGTCCTCCACCTGCTCCAGGGGAATGGGGGTCTCGTTGCCGTTCACATGGAAGCTATATTGCTCGTCTCCCCAGTCCTTGATAGACACGGTCACGGTGGCCTTTGCGCCTACCTGTCCCGTGCTCTTGGGGAGCAGGAGCTTGAGGGCATTGGGATTCACCAGCGTCGATGTGACCAGGAAGAAGATGAGCAGCAGGAACACGATGTCCGTCATACTGGACATCGCCATGTTCGGGTCCGCTTTTGTTATACGCTTGAGGGCCATTACTCTTCTTCTTTAACTACGGGTTCGTCAAGCAGATCCATGAATTCGATGGTGCTGCTCTCCATCTGGAAGACTACGTTGGACACCTTGGAGGTGAGGTAGTTGTAGCCGAAGTATGCGATGATGCCCACGATAAGACCGCCCACGGTGGTAATCATGGCGGTGTAGATACCGCTGGATAGCAGGGTGATGTCTATGTTGTTGCCGGCCTGCGACATGTTGAAGAAGGCCTGCACCATACCGAGCACGGTGCCGAGGAATCCGATCATGGGGGCGCCGCCGGCTATCATGGCCAGGTAGGGAAGACCCTTCTCCAGGCGGGCTACTTCTACGTTGCCCACGTTCTCGATAGCGGTCTGGATGTCACCCAGAGGCTTGCCGTAACGGTCGATGCCGCTTTCCACCATACGTGCGACTGGAGTGTCGAACTTGCCGCAAAGGGTCTTGGCGGACTTGAGTTTGCCGTCATGGATGTAGTCGCGGATGTCCATCATGAAGTCCTTGTCGATTTTGCCTGCCTGGCGAATCATCCACCACTTCTTTCCGAAGATGAAAATGGCGACGATTGAAAGCAGAAGCAGAACAATCATCAGGGGGCCGCCCTTGACGGCCATGTCGATAAGGGAGTAGGACATTTCCTGCTGCACCGGTGCGGCCTGAACCGCGTCCACGATGTCGGCCTGAAGCAAATAACTAAGCATATCTCAAATAATCTTTAACCTACAAATATACTAATTTTCCGCATAAAACATGCCATGCGAATATATATATCGCATATTTGTACGCCACTTGTTTATGGTTTGTTAGTTTTGGAAACCGCCGTAGTACGCGATCTTTTTGTTGTGGTCAGCGTGGAGATTTGCTTTCTTTGAATATCCACCAAATTCTCTAAAACGGAAATGCGTTTGTTTAGCAACGCAATTTTTTCGTCATAAGATTTATTGAAAATAGCTTTATTTAGTGCCCGATTTAGATTAGGATGGGTATCATTTATACTTCTCAAGCCGCCGATGCCATATAGTAAATAGGGCTCATCGTATCCGAACACTTCGGCGTATCGGTGGGCGCTTTTTTTGCCAAAAGGACGTTTGCCTGATATTTGGTTGGATACTGTTCTTTTGTCCACCCCAAGTAACTTTGCTGCGTCTTCATGGGTAATACCCATAAGTTTGAAATCGGATGCTACGGTTCTGCAAATCAAATCGGGACCCGCTACCACGTTGTTGCTTTTCTTTGCCATTATTAAACTATTGTTGTCGCAAATGTATAAATAATTATCAAAAATGCAATGGTACTTACCAGTCATAGATGAATAAATAAACTATTTATGTTATTAAATTCTCAAAAAATGAGAATAAATACTTGCATATATGGAAAATTATTATCACCTTTGTCCCAAAGCGCGATTAATCATAGATAGGAGGTTAGAATAAAGAAATAGTGTCATACCCACCAAGGCAAGCACAAAATAAAGAGACGCCGACCGTGGCAGCCGACGTCTTGGTGTAAAGAAAAAAGAAGATTGGACCCTTGCTTTTTCTCTTTGATTCGCAAAAGTAACGAATCTGCCGCAGAAATCCAAATTTGCCGCCGGGCACGCTCCCGTAGAGCGTATGGTTTTCAACAACTAATGATTCGTTATCATGAAACTCTATATTACAAAATTCGTAGCACTTATAGCTACGGTGCTTCTGGGCTCGACGATGTTTGCCCAGAGCACGTACGTTCCGTTCGATGTTCACTCAACCGTCTGGGGCGGTATGTTTGCGCCCCAGAGTCCCGAGGCCATGGCCCTCACCCGCTACGGGGACCATACGCCCAACCTTTATTACGGAAGCGCCAGCTTCAGCATTCCCATTTACGAGTGGAAAGACAATCTGTTTGACATTCCCATATCCTTGGAGTACAATTCCGGCGGTTTCCGCCCAGGGGCGGCATGCAGTCCTGTAGGAAACGACTGGGCCTTGCGTTTTGGCGGCGTGATTACCCGCGAAGTTCGCGGGATCCCAGATGAAACCTGGCACGAGGGATACTCCGCATCCAGTGTGTTCTATGCCAATCCGAGCGGGTCTGACGACCCGATGTCGGATTACATTTTTCCCAACCCGAACTACAGGAACCTTCCGGATCCTTATGAAGGCTATGCCCTGCGTGGTTTTGCCAACCGTTATTACAGCAACAGCAGCTCCTATGTGTCATCCACACAAAAATACATCTATACCGGCAAGCTGCAGGACGAGTTCGTATGCGGAAGCGTCCTGTCCTCTGACTCTTCTATCCTTGTGGAGAATGAGCCGGACGTGTTTCACTTCAGCATGCCAGGAGGCAGCGGTTCCTTCATCCTCCAGCCGAACCACTCCGTCCGTTTTATCAACTGCAGCGTTCCGTCCGGAGAATTGTCCGTAGTATTCAGTTTCACCCCGTCCCAGCAGGGTACCGGTTCTTCTTTCACTATCACCGACGGACATGGCGTGAAGTATCTGTTTGCCGACACTGAGACCACCGATTGCTTCGACGCCCTGCACGGAAACGATGAGGGCGGCGCTGCGGTGTCCTGCTGGCGCCTGACTTCAATAACCCATCCGTCCGGCAAGACGGTGTCTTTTACGTACACGGAGAGGGTCGTGAGCAACGTCTCGCCCGTCGTAACCGCCGACCACCTCACGATCTCCGACGGCTCCGGCCCCGGATCCGGCCATCCCGTTTACAACCAGTGGATAGACGACCCCGATTATTTTGACACGTCCCTCATATACAACGCCGTTTATGAAAAGCACCTGACGGGGGTGAACTTTGCGGGACGCGGCTCGGCGTCGCTGACATGGGACAACAGCGGAAGGCTCGCCTCAATATGCATTCACAATGCCGACAGCGACCTCCTGAAAGAGTGCGACCTCTCTTACTACATCCCCTACAACACCAATGGCGCGAGGCATTCGACCCTTGCCTTCCTGTCTTCCGTATTCCTTAGCGGGGAGGGGGTTTACGGTATGACGTATGACTCGGCGAACGACAACTGCCAGTTCCCTTACAATTCAGGAGGCACCAATAATGACCTCTGGTACACGGATGCTTTCGGCTATTACAGCAACGTCAGCCTCAAGGCCCTGTTCAACTACAACTATCAGTCGCTCTCCGCTCTCGCTGCGTATATAGACAACCAGAGGGTACCAAACCTTGCAAGGACCCGGATGGGGATGCTGACGGCCGTGACTTATCCCGCCGGAGGCCGTTCCACGTTCACGTACGAGCTCAATACCTGGTCGCGCAAGAACGACGGCACGCAGGCCCTGAACCCCAACAATCCGGCAACCGGGGGTGTGCGCGTCAGCCGCATAGACACCTTCGACGAATCGAACTCCCAGACCCGGTGCCGCCGTTACTATTACACCGACCCGAACGGCTACTCGTCCGGTGTCCTCCTGCAGTACCCGCAGATATACTTCAAATACCACTTCACGAGCAATACCTCCGGTGTCGTACTGAAGGTCGAGCGCGAGGCTGTGTCCACCACGTCCTGCCTCGGATTCTCGAAGGACTCCCACATTGAATACCTCCGTGTAGTGGAGACCGTGTCGAGGACGGCTTCCAGCCCGGTTGTATCCAGAACCATTCACACGTTCAACTCGGCGTCCAGTGTCAACGACAACTCCTGCGAAACGGAATACCTGCACGACTGTGCCGTCAATCAGACGGAATTCACTTTTACCAACGACGGAACGGTGCTTACGGAGTGGCAGGACCACGGCGTATCGGTATTTGCTGGAAAGCCGGCACAGGTAGTCAGGGACAGAATCAGCAACTCCGATCCGTTGTCCGTGACGTCCAATTCATACGACACATACAATGATTATGCGGGAGCATCCTGCTCCGGCAAGATGATTCATTTCGGAAAGCTTCGTGAGAGGGTGTACAACACCATATCTCCATACATGTCCTCCACCACGGTGACTGAGACCGCCGCCGACGGTTCGTCGAGTTCCGTTACTACGACCGTCACGGTGGATTCCCGCGGACGCACCGCATCCGTAAGCAGGCCGGACAGTTACGGCAATAGCCTGATGACGGCGTACTCCTATCACACCACCCTCCCCGGACTCCTCACGCAGGTTACCGTCACCCGCGGCGGAAATGCCGTCTCGGCGACCAAGTACGACTACGACTGCGAAAACAGCAGCACTTCCTGGTATGTGCCTTCCGCCGTGAGTACAAGGTTGATAAACGGCAGCTCTTTCGGGGACTGGAGGATAGAACGTACCTTCTCATCATGGGATGCCTGGGGCAACCCGGGGACGGTGACCGATGCTGCCGGCCGAACGACCACATGGACCTGGGGCTACAGCGGACTTCATCCCGTATCCTGCCAGTTCACGGCTCCATCCGGAGCGGTCGCCCAGCAGTCCTGGACATGGATGCCGATGGTGGGACCTACTTCCGCAACCGACATCTCCGGACGTACCGTTTATTATTCCTACGATTCCAGCTGCCGCCTGACAGGCGTCTCCAATGTGGCCGGGTCGGTTGTGTCCTACGATTACTATTTCCCCGGCACCGGAGACAGCAGGACATATTCTGACAGGACATACATTGCCACCACCAATTACTGCGCCGGCGGGACCGGGACCGACGTTGCCTATTACGACGGCCTGGGCAGGCTGCGTCAGACGGTGATGATTCAGGCATCAGGGCGTTACAATACGGATATCATTGCCCCGGTATGGTATGATGAACTTGGAAGGAAGCCCATTGAAGAATACCCTTATCCAAAAGCGTCTAACTGGGGTACGCTGCGTTCTGATTGGTCATATGATCAAAGAGATTATTATGAAAACGACGCGGGTTACGCCGGTGGCGATGATTATCTGTTTGGCGTAGCACACACATATGAACACGGAGCAGGTGGCAGAGTCCTTACAACCACTCTGCCGGGATATGAATACTATGCCGAGTATGGAAGTGAATACTCATACTATTTCAATTCATCCGGCACATTTAGCTGCGTTATGACAACTGACGGCGACGGAAAAACATCATCCGTGTGGACTGACCGGGAAGGGCATGTAGTGGAAGAGGACCGCGGAGGATCACTGTCTACCACATACAATTATGACAGCAGGGGAAACCTGGTCTCTGTAACCCAGCCAAAAGGCACATCTTTTTCATATTCATACGATGCGCTTGGACGACAGACTATGAAATCAACTCCTGACAGTGGCGCGGAGCTGTTCGTGTATGACAGCGCCGGGCGGGTGGTTCTCAGCCAGGACGGAAACCTCAGGGACCAGAGCAGGTGGATATTGAACACCTGGGATGACTTTGACTGCCTGGTAAGGAGCCAGCTGATTTACACGACCCTTTCCCAGAGTACCCTCCAGTCGTATTTCCCCGTGTCCGGCAGCGGCACTCTTCCGGCATCTGCATACACGGTCATAGGGACCATTGCGGAGTACGGTTATATGCGCAGTAATGGGGCCACAGTGACTGTCCCGTCGTCCCTCGCTTTCGCGGCGGATGGCACCGCTTCAGGCGCTGATCTGGGATCGTCCCTTAACCTGAAGATTTACGAAAAGCTGCTTTGTCTGCCCGAGGATGATTCCAACGCAAGCACGTATGCCTCCCAGCCATATGTGGAAAGGGCTTTCTTTCATGATGTGTTGGGAAGGGAGCTGCAGACAGTGGAGAAAAATGTGCTTGGCGGAATCACACGTGTAAGCACAGAACTAGACCAGGACGGGAATCCTGTTTCCGTCACGGAAACCGTGTCATTATCCGTAAATGACAACAACCCGAAGGTAAAGCACACAGAATATGATTATGACAGTCGCGGAAGGTTGACCGGCGAGACTGTGCAGATTGGCGGCAGCACCATTTCTTCCACCACCATGACCTACGACGCCCTTGGCCGTCCGTCAACCATATCCGGGAACGGGTTGCAGCAGACACAGACTTATAATTTCCAGGGCTGGATTGACAGCATACAAGCAACGTCCGGAGGATCCAATATCTTCAACGAGTACCTGCGTTATGCCGAGTCCGTTCACGCGACGCCTCTGCACACCGGTATCATCACCGAGATCGAATGGCAGCATGGCAACTCGACCCCTTCAACCTATGCTTTCAGTTATGACAACGCAAAACGCCTGACCGGCAGCGCCCGGTATTCGGGCAACGCCCTGGACAACAGCTGGACAGAAAGGGACATCGCTTACGACGCCAACGGTAACATCACCGCCATCAAGCGTTACGGTTCTTCGTCTTCTACGCCGATAGATAACTTGTCCATCAGTTACTCCGGTAACACCCTGACTTACGTCGGAAACTCCGCCTTCAGCCACGATTCCAGCGGAAATCTTGTGTCGGACCCCCTTCGCGGCTTGACATTTGCATACAACATCCTTGGTCAGCCGTCCTGCATAAGCGGGGCAACGGACGACGCGCTGTACACTTACCTGGCGGACGGCACGAAGTCGAAAGTGGAAGCTGATGCCGGGGATGATGCTTATGTTTATATGGGTTCAATGGTATTCACATACGCTAACGGAGCGTGGGTGTTCGACAGCACTCCGTTCGCAGGTGGCCGCATACGCAAGAGCGGAAGTTCGTATGTTGCGGACCGCTATGCAACCGACCATCTGGGCAGCGTACGCGCCATAGTCCGCAACAGCCAGGTGATCGAGCGCAACGACTACTACCCATATGGCGGCAGGCACGCAAATTCCGCGCTCACAACCGACGCCACCAACCGCTGGCGTTTCTCCGCCAAGGAAATCCAGACTGTTTCAAACGTGAACCTCCTGGACTTCGGCGCCCGCATGTACGACGACCGCCTCTGCCGCTGGACCACCCAGGACCCGATGGCCGAGAAGTACTATGGGTTCAGTCCGTACTGTTACTGTGCGGGGGAGCCGGTGGGAATGGTGGATGATGATGGGCAAAAACTGTATTTTGCGCAGGGCTCCTCTGAAGAATTCAAAAAGAATTTTGCCGATGCGGTTAAGATAATGAACGCAAAGGGGACTTCATATAATCTTGCTGCTATTGAGGCGTCAAGTGTCACTTTTCTTATTCAAGAATCTACAGAAAACAATTATAATCCAATAAGCAAAGTCATTTCTTGGAACCCCAGTAGAGTTCTTGAAAGTGATAAAGGTTTGCTCATTTCTCCTTTGACGTTGTTAGCTCATGAAGCATCTCATGCTAGCGCACATGCTGATGCTATTTTAAATAACAGTGAGGATTCTTTCTTACAGTCCACGAAGACGCCAGATGAGAAATACGATAATGTAGAAGAAAAGCGAGTTGTTACAGGTGACGAGCAAGTTGCAGCAAAAAAACATGGTGAAATAACCAATAATCAAATAACAAGGACAGAACATCATGGATATTCGGTTCGATGCATTAAAGGCTCTATGCAAGAAAAGCTTAACTATGTTGTAAATAATAATGTAGCACTTCCATTCTAATTCCTATCGTCTACGGCCAGTTTGGCCGTAGACGATTTATATCATTTATTATGAAAGCCATTAGCATTACTTTGACAATAATCATAACAACCACCTTATGTTGTTGTGGTTCTCAACATAATTCTTCACAAAAAAGTATTCAAACAGAGCCAATAGATTCAATTATAATTGCTTATAGTAAAGTTGAGCTGTGTTTACTTGCAGAAAGACGAGGGTATAGACGTGGCTTTTTTATAGAGGATTGGAACGCATCACTACCTGTTATTGATACAAATGAGTTATATTTGTTATGCCATTTAATAGAAGACCTGCGCCCTAGAGATCAGAAATATGTTGGTGAAGAAGTGAGCACCAGAATCGGTCTTTTAGTGTATAAAAAAGACCACGTTGATTCATTTGTAATAGCTGAGTTACCGCCCCCAAGAGTTCAGATTAAAGATGGAAAGTATATTGATTGTATATGCGATGATAGTTTGTTGTGTCAAACAGTGTGGGATATGCTAGCGAAAAAAGATTCAATATGGCTAAACGAATGTAGGGACGGACTATGGTATAAAGCATATTGGGCTAAAGACAAAGCAGAAAAGGAGCGTCCAGGTGAATGAGCGCAACGACTACTACCCTTACGGAGAAAGGCACGCAAATCCTTCCTTGACAACCGACGCCACCAGCCGCTGGCGTTTCTCTGGCAAGGAGATACAAACCACTGCTTCCGTGAACCTCCTGGACTTCGGCGCCCGCATGTACGACGACCGCCTCTGTCGTTGGACCAAGCAGGACCCGATGGCCGAGAAGTACTATGGGTTCAGTACGTACTGTTACTGTGCTGGAGAGCCGGTGGGATTGGTGGATGAGGATGGGCAAAAACTATATTTTGCGCAGGGCTCCTCTGAAGAATTCAAAAAGAATTTTGCCGATGCGGTTAAGAAATGAACGCAAAGGGGACTTCATATAATCTTGCTGCTATAGAAGCGTCAAGTGAATCATTCTATATTAGCCAAGCAGGAATAAAGGGGAATAGATTTGACGCAGAGAAGAAGACTATAGAGTGGAGCCCCTCGATAGTCCCGTACGACGATGAAACTAATATTATGTGCTCCCCATTAACCACTCTCGCTCATGAAGCGGGACATGCAGCACATTACATTAAAGATGCAAATTCTTATCGTGCCAACGCAAATACAATTGTTAACAAGTATGATAGGGCTGAGGAACAAATAACCATTACTACAACGGAACAATATGCTGCGAGAAAACACGGCGAAATATCAGGAGATCAAGTGACTCGTTTTAAGCATTATAGTACTATGTATCCTGGTGTACAGCCTGATTTTACTGCAATGTCTATGAAACAGATTCTTAATTATGTTATTGAAAACAACAAACTTCAAGGAGCTGTAAAAACCTCAGAATAATACAATGAAACAAGATCTATTAATTGTGGTATTGGCGTTATTATCTTGCCAACCTTGTGTTAACAATACAAATCAAAGTGATGTGGGCGCTCTGGTTGACTCTATGGTTATTCTATATGACAGGCAGTCAAGTTTAATTATGTGGGATCAAGCAAGAACATATAGAACGTTCATTACTCGTCGAGACGTCCCTCTCTTACAGATGAAGATAGAAAACCCGCGTACAATAGCTTTGTTGGATTCGTGTATCAATAATGCAGAAATGGATACAATAAGAACATATAGGTCACATAGTCCTGCCACTGAGTTTCTTTTACTGAGATTCAAACAAAAAGCAATAGATACTGTTTCTATAGGTAATTGGCCTGGGTATTTTAATCTGAGAGACTCGGTGTATCGGGATACGACAATTTATCGTGTGGTAATGGAGGAATTGGCGAGAAGAGATTCTATATGGTTGAATGAAAGTAGAAATGGCGCTGTTTTTTATCAATCCAGATTTCTGGGGAATACTAAGGCAGAGATAGAGTTCTTTAGAAGTCATCCAATCTAATTATAAGAATTGCAATGTCGCGTATAGTTATAACGCTCCGATCATGACTTCGGAGCGTTATTTCAATAATGATATTACGCAACATAGGGTTTGAGACGGCGAACACAGGCACGCACTGCCGTTTTTTTCGTCGGCGCTGCGGGAGCAATAGCCCGGAGGGCTCTCCTCGCTTCGTCGAGGAAAACTGTCGCTCCCGCAACAATGAATGCTACTGATGGTCCAAAAGCGGGACCACCAGTAGCATAATTGTCTTTTTTCGGTACAGGTGGTCCTCGCCATGGACCACCAGCCGCAGTAATGGCGTATGGCTGTCAAGTTTTTCATAAAACACCGATATCGCCGAGCTGGGAGGTATGCCCAACCGTACCAGTGCTTGTCGTCGGCCATCCACCAGATGGGATGACCGACGGCATTTTGGCCTATTATTGCCGCTCATCGTCCCACGCGATGGATGACCGACGACGATTTACTACCGCGAGATCAACCCCAAGGGCTCCCGTTGGATTTCGAGCCTCCTTTTCAGCACCTGGGATGCAGCGTTCTGACGCCCTCAGGGAGCAAAACCTGCCGGCAAAAGTATCGCAAAAGCGGCAGCTCGTACGTGGCTGACCGTTATGCGACCGATCATCTGGGCAGCGTACGCGCGATAGTCCGCAACGGCCAGGTGATCGAGCGCAACGACTACTACCCCTACGGAAGCCGCAAACAGCGAACCGTACAACTTAAATCGCTTCTAAAACACTTGTCTTCAGCCACCCCTGGCGGCCGTCGGAGAGCTCGATGTTCTCCCAGTCTCCCACGGTTTCAAGCATCTTGACCTTGGTGCCTTCGTGCAGCACGAAGAGGCTCACGCCGCTGCCGGGGGAGCTCTTGACTTCGGTTACGGGGGCGGTCACAATGGCACTGTCGTGCTTGCGGGCGTCCGTGCGCTGCCAGAAAGCGAAATCGAAACAGAGAAGCGTCAGCAGCAGGGTGGCGATGCCGGTGAAGAAGCCCGCCTTGCGGGCGCCGCCCCTGCCGAGCAGGAAAAGCAGCAGCATGGCCAGCGTGGCCGCAAAGAACAAGATGCAGAGCGCGGCCCACACGCCCGAAGGCAGCAGCCAGCAGGCCTTGCGTCCCCAGGTCTCCAGGAAGAATTCGGGTACCTCGTCGATGCGGTCCTGCACCTGCGAGCGGGCGAATTCCAGGTTGAAGCGTGCGTCGCCGTATGACGGATCTACCTTAAGCGAACGTTCGTACCACAGTATGGCGTGCGCCAGGTCGCCTTCCTTGAAGCATGCGTTGCCAAGGTTGTAGTAGAGTTCGGCGCTCTCCAGGCCCTGGGCGACAATTCCCGTCCATGCCTCGCGGGCGTCATCCCAGCGGCCGTCGGCATAGGCTGCAACGCCCTTGGTCCAAAGCGAATCGGACTTTTCTACCTCTCCCGCACGTGCGGGCAGGGCAATCATCAGCAGCGCCAGCAAAGCCGCTGCCGCGGCGCTTGACTTGGGTTTCCTCTTCATGGCTGAATCGATTTCTGAGATAACGCTCACGGCGCCCTCGAAGTGGGCGTTCATGGCCTCGTGCCCCTCGCTCGGGGCGTAGCGGGCGAACTCGCAGGCGTCCAGCAGCTCCGTGAAGCGTGCCGCCTGCTCCTGTGTGGCTCCGCCTTCCACCAGCCTCTCGCTGATGTTCTCCTTGCTTAGGTCGGCGGCGGGCATGTTGAGTTTGTCGCCCACGAAGCCCAGCAGGGCCTTGTGCAGCTCCTCGTAGAAAGCGGTGTAGAGGTCTTTCTTGAGGAATTCTCCGGCCTGCGACAGGCGCTTGCGTGCCATCTTGGTGGCGGCCCTGTTCTTGCTGCCCACCACATCTGCACGGCGTGCCGCAAGCTTGCGTGTGGCGAACCAGAGGCCGGCGGCAATGGCGCTCAGCAGGGCGATAATAGCCCAGAAAGCACCGGAGCCCACGAAGAACGAGCCTGCGCTGGCGAACTTGGGCGTGTGGGTGCTGATGAATCGGATGTCGGAGCCGAGGTCGCGTACGTCCTTGCGAGCGGGTGCCTGGACCAGCTGGCCGCCTCCCTGTGCGGCAGCGGCTTCATTGCCCCTGCTGACGCTGATCGGCATCTCCTGGCTGCGGAGGGTGACGAACTTGCCGGCGGCCACGTCGTAGTAGCTGTACTCCACGGGTCCTATGGTGAAATTGCCGGGACTGCGGGGGATGAAGGGGTACTCGAAGGTCTTGGAACCACCTGATTCGCCGGTTTTTACGTCATACACCTCGAAGTCCGGCGGGAAGCTGATCTTGGGCGCCTCCAGCAGGGAGATGTTGCCCTTGCCGGTGACGGTCACCTTCAGCGAGGCGGCGTCGTGCGTCTTAAGGGAGTCACGGGTGAGTGAGGCACTCATGCGGAATGTGCCAACGCCACCGCCGAACGATGCCGGGGCGCCGGCGGGAATCTTGTTCACCTGAACCTTCAGCGCGGGCGTCGTAACCCTCTTGCGTATGGTGGTATAGTCGTCCTGGAAGAAGGAGTCGAAGATGCTGCCGCTGGAGTTCCTGCGGGCGCGTACATTTACCAGGCACACCAGCTCGGCAGGGTCGATGGTAATCTCGCCCGCCTGCTGGGGGATTAGGGTCCAGCTGCGCAGCACGGCGGCGTCGTAAATCTTGTCGCCCACGTTCTCGCGGTGGAATTCTATGTTGCTGGGAGCCTGTACCTCCTGGCTCCAGAAGCCGTTGAAGGTAGGGAACTTGGCGTCTTCGAAACCGGCGATGTTCACCCTGTGGTAGAGCTTCAGGGTGGCGTTTATCGTCTCTCCTACGACCACTTTGTTCTTGCTGAGCGTGAGGCGCATGAAGATGTCTTCCCCGGCAACGCTGCCAGTCTGTGCCTGCTGTGCGCTCCGGTCGTTCTGCTGTGCCTGGACGGAGCTTCCCTGCTGGCCTCCGGAGCTCTGGGAGCCGTTGCCGACCACCTGTATGGACACTCTGCGGGAGCTTATGCGCTCGCCCTTCAGGGTGGCGGTGGCCGCAGGCAGCTGGAAGGTGCCGGTGCTGCGCGGCATCAAGACGTAAGTGTAGGTGGTCTGCGAAGACGAAGTCCTCTTGCCGTTTACCCAGCTGACGGAGCTTGATGTGCCTCTCTGAGGCCCCCAGACCAACTGGAAGTCATTGCCGGGCTCCCATTCGAAGTCCGACGGCTTTCCTTCTCCTTCTATTATGAATGTCACGCTGAACTGCTCGTCCACTGCCACGAGGTTCTGCACGTTTACCTGTATGGCGTTTTGTGCGAGTGCGCCTGCGGCGACAAGCAGAAATGCGATTACGGATGCTATTCGTCTCATTGCTCTACCAATTCTTGTCTTTCTGACGGGACTTCAGTGCCTCCGCCTTTTCCTTCTTTACCTTGTCTTGAGTTTCCTTTTCCTTGGCCTGTATGGCTTGCAGCATCTGCTGGGCCTGCTGGGGAGATATTATCTGCTCCTGAGGCTGCTGTTGCTGCTGGTCCTGGTTTTGATCCTGGTCCTGCTGGTTTTGATCCTGCTGGTCGTTCTGGTTGTCCTGGTTGTCCTGGTTCTGCTGATTCTGATCCTGGTTCTGGTCGTTCTGGTTCTGGTCGTTGCCGCCACCGCCGTTCTGCTGATTCTCCAGCATCTTCTTGGCGTAGATGTAGTTCTCCTTGGCGTCCAGGTCGTCCGGATTCAGCAGAAGGGATTCGCGGAAGGCCTTCACGGCTGCGGCGTAGTCCTTTTTCTGAAGGGCCACGTCGCCGCTGTTATATTGCCAGTCGGCGGCATGTTCGCCCGCAGGCGCCACGTCTTTGACCTGTTCCAGGGCCTTGCCGGCTCCGTCCCAGTCTTCCTGTTTGTACAGGCTGGAGGCCAGGTTGTACGACGCCGCCACTGACAGGCTGTCTTTCAGCACCGCCTTGCGGTAGTCTATTTCCGCCTCCTTGTAATTGTCTTTCTTGAACTTGCGGTTGCCGGCACGCACGTCACGCTTGTCTGCCTGGGCGAACAGGCAGGTACTCGCAAGCATCAAGCACAGCACCGTATATATCAGCTTTCTCATTCGAACAGTCTCCTTTTGTGTTTCCTTTCCCCTATGAGCATTTCCAGTACGAAGAGCAGCAGGGCCGCCCCGAAGAAGTACATGTATTGCTCGTCGAAATCTTCGAAGACTATGGAACTGTATCTCTCGTCCTCCATCTTCCTGATGTCGTCTATGATAGGGTTGAGGCCGAATTCTTCATTGCCGGCGTGAACGTATGCGCCGTTGCCTTCGGCAGCGATTTTCCTCAATGTGGCCTCGTCCAGGCGGGATACCACTATATTGCCCTCGCTGTCTTTCAGCAGCTCGCCGTTAACCGGTATGGGCTGGCCTTGCTGGGAGCCCACGCCAATGGTGTAAATCTTTATGCCGAGTTCGGCGGCCTGCCGGGCGGCGTCCACGGCGTCGTCTTCATGATTCTCGCCGTCGGTGATTACAATTATCGCACGGCTCTTCTCGCTCTGGGCACTGAAGCTCTTGGCGGCGGTAAGTATGGCCTCTCCGATGGCTGTGCCCTGCACCGGTACGGATTCCGTGTTTATGTTGCCCAGAAACATCTTGGCGGAGATGTAGTCGGTGGTGATGGGCAGCTGAACGAAGGATGTTCCTGCAAAGATGATGAGGCCGATGCGGTCGCCCTGCAGCTTGTCCACCACGCGGGAAATCGCCAGCTTGGCCCTGTCCAGGCGGGAAGGGGAGTAATCCTCGGCCAGCATGGAGTTGGATACGTCAAGGCAAATCATGATTTCCGCTCCCTTTGTTTCGTGCTCCTTCAGCTTGGCGCCCATTTGGGGGCGTGAAAGGCCCACCACGAAGCAAAAGAAGGCGAGGGAGTAGAGAACTATGCGAACCCAGCCTTTGGAGCGGGACCAGGATGGCATGAGCTCGCGCACGAGCGCCTCGTCGCCGAGCTTGCGGAGGCGGCGCCTGCGGAGTGCGCGCAGCAGCCCGTAGAATACAGGGAAGAGCGGCACCAGCAGCAATAGCCAGAGGTATTGGGGTGAAGCGAAGTACAACATTACGGCAACCTCCTTATCAATACCAGCACGAGCAGCTCGAGCAGCAGGCAGATGAGTGCCGCCAGGGCGTACTTGCCGAAAAGTTCTTTATACACCGGGAAACTGTCTATGGTCGTGCGGGCCTTCTCCATCTTGTTGATTTCCGAATAGATTTCAGAAAGCTTGGTGTTGTCGGTCGCGCGGAAGTAGCGTCCGCCGGTCACGTCCGCTATGTTCTGCAGCAGCTGTTCGTCTATTTCCACCTTCATCTGCTGCACGTCCGGGCCCCAGGGCGTCATCACCGGGTACGGGGCCATCCCGTTGGCTCCCACGCCTATGGTGTAAACCCTTATGCCGTAGGTCTTCGCTATTTCGGCGGCGGTCTGGGGCGCAATTTCGCCTGAGTTGTTCACGCCGTCCGTCAGCAGAATCACCACACGGCTCTTGGCGTCCGAATCTTTCATGCGGGCCACCGCGGTAGCGAGGCCGTTGCCTATGGCGGTGCCGTCTTCAATCAGGCCGGTCTGCACCTCCTTCATCAGGTTGATAAGTGTGGCGCGGTCGGTGGTCAGCGGGCACTGGGTGTAGCTCTCGCCGGCAAATACCACTATTCCGATGCGGTCGGAGGGCCTTTCGGCTATGAATTCGATGGCTATGTCCTTGGCGGCGCTGATACGGTCCGGCTTGAAGTCGCGGGCCAGCATACTGGTAGAAACGTCCATCGCCAGCACTATGTCGATGCCTTCGCTGTTCACCTTTTCGATTTCGGTGCTCGAGCGGGGACGCGCAATGGCGACAATAATCAGCACCAGGGCCGCAAGCCGCAGTGCGAAAGGCAGATGGCGTATGACGGCGAGCGCCGACGTGCCCCCTTTAAGCCATGGGGCGGAGGTGCTCACCCGCAGGTGCGGGCGACGTCCGAGGAGCTCCATCCACAGATAGTGGACGAGAAGCAGCACCGGCACCGCCAGCAGCCACAACAACTTGGGATACTCGAAAAACATTAGTCTTCCGCGGCCTCCTGTCCGCCTGCTTCTTTCTCTATGTCAGCCTGATAGGTGGTAGTCACGAAGCGTACCGCCAGCGGCAGCGCGCCCGCGTTCTCTTCGTCGCTCGCAACGTGCTTGGCGAATTTTACAAAGTCCGCCCGCTCGAAGAGCTCCTTGAGCTCGTTGAACATCTCCGGCGTTATGTCCTTGTCGCCCTTGAGGGCGTCGAAGAGCTCCGCCGTCGTCATCTCGGGGGCGTCCACTCCGAACCGGTCGTCCATGTAGAACTTGAGGGCGTCAGTAATGCCGGAGTAGAAAGTCTTCTGCTTCTCGGGGGCCCAGAACTTGTCGGAACGGTACTTGTCCAGCTCGCGCAGGGCCACTATGTACGCCGGATCCTTGGGCTTGCCGGCCTCCGCCCTGCGTTTGTTCGCACGGTCAATCAGCCATGCCCCGAGCATCAGCAACGCTATCACGAGCAGGCCCGCGCCCGCCCACGGCAACACCTCTTTGAGGGTCACGGGGTACTCTATCTGCCCCTTGATGTCGTGGATTTGGAAGGTGGCCGTATCTACCGGCATGGTCTTCACCTCCATCTCCAGGCCCTTGAAGACAAGGGTGTCGATTTTTTCGCCGCTCCTGCGGACTACCGGGATGTCCGGCAGCTCGTAGGTGCCTTCTTCAAAGGGGGCGATGATGATGCCTGCACAAATGTCGAAAGGCTTCTGCAGCAGCTTGGCGGCCGCTTTCGCGTTGCGTGAGTGCACCTGGCGGCCGCGGACCAGGGTGTCCAGCTGCCACCCGCCTATGATGGTCAGGGTGTCGTTGCTGGCCTGGCTCAGGTCCGGCAGGGCTATTCCCGTGTCCTTGCCCAGGTCTTTTAGCGTAACCGAATATCGCAACTGGTCGGCAATCAGGATGGAATCCCTCTTCTGGAGCTGCTGAAGCACAGCGTCTCCGCCTGGAATCACGTCCATGACTATCGCCAGTATGATTGTAAGAAATTTCATTTATGAGCAAAAAGAGCCATCAGACCTTTCACGTAATCCTGGTCCGTGGCAATGTCTACACTGTCTATCTGATACTTGTTGAAGAGCTTGTCTTCTTTTTGCGAGAGGTTCCGGAACCATTCCTCATAGGCCCGGCGAACCTTTGCAGAATCTGTATTCACCCACGCGGCGCGGCCGCTTTCGGCGTCCTTTATGTGCACGAGGCCTACCGGCACAAGGCCCTCTTCCCTGGGGTCGTGGACCTTGATGACCGAGAGCTCGTGCCTGCCGGCCGCCACCTTCAGGGCGTCCTCGTAACGGGGCTCGCCATTCTCGTCCACGTCTATCATGTCGCTGAGTATGAACGCGGTGCACTTCTTCTTGATGGCGTTGGTGAGGTACCTCAGGGCGCCTCCTATGTCCGTTCCGTCAGAGGTGGGCTCGAGTTCAAGCATTTCGCGTATGATATGCAGGAGGTGGCTGCGTCCTTTCTTGGGCGGGATGAACTTCTCTATATGGTCGCTGAAGAACAGGGCTCCGACCTTGTCGTTGTTGAGGATGGCGCTGAAACTCAGCACGGCGGCTATCTCGGCAATGCGCTCGCGCTTGGTCTGGCCCACGGTGCCGAAGAGGCCGGAACGGCTAACGTCCACCATCAGCACCACCGTAAGTTCGCGCTCTTCTTCGAACACTTTCACATACGGGCTGCGCAGGCGGGCCGTCACGTTCCAGTCCATGCTGCGGACATCGTCTCCCCACTGATACTCACGAACTTCGCTGAAGGCCATACCGCGTCCTTTGAATGCGGAATGGTACTCGCCGGCGAAGATCTGGTGGCTCAGCGCCTTGGTCTTGATCTCTATCTTCCGGACTTTCTTTATTAACTCTTCTGGTTTCATGGTTTTGAGATTCTTCGCTTCGCTCAGAATGACAGGATTATGTCATCGTGACGGCATTGTGTCATCCTGAGGAGCGTAGCGACGAAGGATCTACGGTACGATAACGGCGTTGATGACCTTCTCGATAATCTGCTCGGTAGTAACGTTCTCTGCCTCAGCCTCGTAGGTAAGGCCGATACGGTGCCTCAGCACCTCGTAGCAAACAGCGCGTACATCCTCCGGAATCACATAGCCGCGGCGCTTGATGAAGGCGTAGGCCTTTGCGGCGAGGCTCAGGGAGATGCTTGCACGCGGCGAGGCTCCGAAGCCGATCAGGTTTTCAAGCTCGCCCAGGCCGTATTCCTTGGGGGTGCGCGTGGCGTACACAATGTCCACTATGTAGCGCTCAATCTTTTCGTCCATATACACTTCGCGGACGAGTTTGCGGGCGCGGACTATATCTTCGGGGCTGACTACCGCATTGGGCTGAGGGAATTCGCCGCTGTTGTTCATGCGTACGATAAGTTTCTCCTCCTCTTTCTTAGGGTAGTCAACCTTAACCTTCAGCATGAAACGGTCTACCTGTGCCTCGGGCAGGGGGTATGTGCCTTCCTGCTCCACGGGGTTCTGGGTTGCCATCACGAGGAAAGGCTCTGGAAGCTTATAGGTCTGGTCGCCCAGGGTCACCTGGCGCTCCTGCATGGCCTCCAGCAGTGCCGACTGCACTTTCGCAGGGGCGCGGTTGATTTCGTCCGCGAGTACGAAGTTGGCGAAGACAGGGCCCTTGTGAACCTCAAACTCCTCTTTCTTCTGGGAGTAGATAAGGGTGCCGGTAACGTCGGCAGGGAGGAGGTCCGGGGTAAACTGAATTCTGCTGAATTTGGCATTGATTGCTTTAGACAAAGTGCTGATTGCCAAAGTTTTGGCAAGGCCTGGCATACCTTCGAGGAGAATGTGTCCGTCTGCCAGGAGGGCTATCATGAGGTTCTCCACGAGTCCTTTCTGCCCCACGATTACTTTGCCCATTTCAAGTGAAAGAATGTCTACGAATCCGCTTTCTTTCTGAATGCGTTCGTTGAGTTCCTTGATGTTTACGCTTTCCATTTTTTGGTATTATAGTTTTTCGTTAGTGTCGCGTATCGCCGCTTCTGCGCCATTTTTTGACGCATAATGCGCGCGTAAGTGCCAGCAAAAACTGTGCCTGCCCTTTTGCGTCAATTCCGTCCCTTTCGCTGCCGTTTTGCCGCAAATCGAGCGGTTTTGCGTCAATTCCGCCTTTTTCGCTACCGTTTTGCCGCAAATCGAGCGGTTTTGCGTCAATTCCGCCTTTTTCGCTCCCGTTTTGCCGCAAATCAATCTTTTTTGCGGCAAAGTGTTAATAGTTTTTTCTATCTTGGGGAGCCAGAGCACTAAGGCTCTGCCATAAAACTATGACAAACTTCGTTTCAACAGAAGATTTCTTTTCTTCCATCATCTCTTGTGGTCAACGTTTCTGGCATCTATGGACCCCGGAAAACCATCAAGTGCTTTTCACCAGCGAGCAGGATTTTATGATAGGCATGGATCTCATGGCTATAAGCGCGTTGCTTCATCCGACCGTTCGGGTACTGACATTTGAGCTCATGAGCAATCATGTTCATATGACTCTGATAGGCACAGAAACCGCGGTGCATGATTTGTTTAACACGTTCAAGAAATACCTGACCCGGCATTTTGAGCATCAGCATTATTATGTTGACCTATCAAATTTTGTGTGCTCTCTCAGAGAACTGCGATCTGTTGCTGAAGTCCGTGAAGTAATAAGCTACAATAACAGAAACGGCTTCCTGGTCAATCCGGACACCACTCCTTTTTCCTATCGTTGGGGAGCTAACCGTTTCTTTTTCAATCCAGATGCCAAGCTGAGATATGCTAAGGACGCCACAAAAATGACAATCAGGCAGCGGCAGAAACTCACACATGGTCGCGCTGCAGACGCCCTTGACAACGTAATGATGTTGGACGGATATGCGTGTCCTATGTGCTTTTGCGACATTAAAATTGCCGAATCATTCTATAGGAACGCATCGGATTACCTCTACAGCATTTCACGTAACGTAGAGTCTGCCAAAAAGATAGCGGAAGAATGCGGAGAAAGGGTTTTTTATACGGATGGTGAACTGTTCCGCATAGTATGCACTCTTGCAGACGCCAAATCGAAGGGTACTTCTCCAGGACTGTTGCCAAAGGATGCAAAGATTGAGATTGCCAAGACTTTGCACTACGATTATAACGCCGACAACAAGAAAATCGCCCGTATGCTTAAACTTGACATACACATTCTGAATGGAATGTTTACTTCCAGAAGCAGTTAATACTGAATGTCTGAAAGGAAAAGGGCGTGGCCGGGGACAGACTCTCCTGCCTCAGAACGGCGGGAAGGACCTTTGGATACAATATTTTGATTAGCAGGAAGATCCTGCGCGGGGAGAATCAGAATTTGAAAATCCTGAATGGTACGCCGTCCGCGTCCTACTTCCAGGAGGGTGCCCACTATGGCCCTGACCATATTGCGAAGAAAACGGTCGGCCTCAATAGTGAAGCGCCAGTACAACGGCTCTTGTCCAGCATCGATTACAGCCGAGTCCCTACTACAACACGCCGGATTACCGGAACAGATGGTTGGGGTATACGGTTCCCAATGTGCTTTGAATATTGTGCAGACAGATGTATTGTTGTCGCCACCGCTCTTTTCGAAACATGAGAAATCATGAGTGCCCAGGAGCATCTGCGCGGCTCGATTCATGGCATCGAAGTCCACTTCAGGATATGCGAAAAAGTAAGAGAAACTCTCGCAGAACGGGTCCTTTGAGCGATGAAGATAGTAAGTGTACTGACGCCTGACAGCATCGAACCGAGCGTGGAAATCCGGGGCGGTGGGAATAATCCTTATGATGCTTATGGACTTTGGCAGGATGGCGTTGAGTTTATAACGTAACTGGTTGCAGTCCAAAGAGTTTGGAGAGGCCGAGGGTGAATTGGGAGCGAGTGGATTGGGAACCGGGCCGTCAAAATCAAAGTGGGCGACGTAGAAACTGGCGCTTACGTCAGTGTCGGTGCGGCCGGCGCCAGTTACCTGGACGCGAGTGCGAAGCAATGTGCCGAGCGCATTTTCGAGCGCCTCCTGCACTGACGGATCAGACGGCTGAATCTGCCAGCCGCAGAATCCGGCTCCGTCGTAGCACATATCTATTCTATACCTCATCGACCGCAAAAATAGCACTTTTTGACGCAAAACAGCCCGATTTGTTGCAAAACGGCAGGGAAAAAGGCAGAATTGACGCAAAACAGCTCAATTTGCGTCAGCGCCCCACCGTTGCGGACAAAAGGGGCGCTGACGGTCTACGATTATCGTCCCGCCTGGCCATGCTAGTATTATTTCTCCTTCGGCGGCGCCTGAGTGGTGGCTAAAATGTTCCGGGCCAAAGCGATACGCTGCAAGGCGAAGTCGCGGAAATCGGACCAGCGGTAGAAGTACTGCGTGCCGCAGTCGGGGATGGGCAGGGCAACGTCGCGCTCGTTGTAGAGCAAGCTTACCAGCACGTCTCCGGAGCGGTTCCGGTAAAACACGAACTGGGTATTCAGCGACATCGGGAAATCGTACGAACGGAAAACGTCCTTAACTTCGCTGATGCTCCCAACCGGCTTGTTGTAGCCGTCGACGTCCAGCAGCACCAGCAGCGACATCACGATAATATCGTGCCCGAAGCGCAGCCTGGCGGCATATTCTCCGGAGGCGATATCGGCATCGGCCTTGTCAATGATATCCTGCATCGTACGCCACACGAAAGCCCACTGACGGCCCTTCTGATACAGGGTGTCGGCACTCTTGGAGGCATAAAACCGGAAGTTCCGGCACTCGTAAATGCTGCAAATCTCCTCCATAGGGATGAAGGGCCAGAAACTGTCCTCCAACTGCCCGTTCACCTGAACGTTGCTCGCAATGGAGAAGAGCGCCATCTCCAGATCCAGCGGCTTCCCGAACTCATCCAGAATAGAACAATCCTTAATCAGCTGCCCGAACACCTCCACAGGATGCAGTCTCTCCTTACACATAGCGCGGAAGTCCTTCTGCCAGTAGGCGTACTTGTTGTTGTAGCCCTCGTCTGTTTCATGAACGTCCGGGTTGTTCAAAGAAAACGGATTCAGGTACTCCATCGTGCTCTCGCTGGCCTGCTTGCAGATCTCCAGCCTGTGGTTTTCGCGCAAGAGCTGGTCCGTGAAAGCGCTCATCGTAAGTATGCAACGCGGAACGATGGTCGAAACCGCATCAACGCGCGCGCCCCTCTTGAACATATGCTTGTGCGCGGCGTACATATTATGGGATATTTTGTACTGCTGCTGGAAGCCCAGGTCGCACAAATCGCTGGCGCGGCCGCGAAGCACAGGATAAGCCTTTTCATATAAAGACAGGAACTCTGCCCCGCGCTCGGTAAGCAACCCGCGCTGCCGTGCTGAAGTGAACAGCCCATATATCACGTCAAAGTCCTTATTGGACGAATGATTGCGTGCCCCGTGTCTGCCATAGTGGCTGATATAGAACGACTTGTACCCTCTGGGAGCCTTGGCGCAAGGAGGTATGTCGTGGTTGTACATGTAGAACACGTTGCCGGCCTTGTCGGGGTCCTGGCGAATAGCGTCGAGCGCATCGGTCTGCTGGGCGTTTGCGGTCAAAAAACCGAGGCCGAGACAGGCCGCCGTCAGCAGCAGGACAAACTTCTTTTTCATACTGCGAAAATAGCAATTATTTTGATATCTTTGTGTTCGTATGAAACAGCTCACGATAATTGCGGCGCTGCTTGCTGCCGCCCTCGCAGGCGTCCCGGTGCGGGCGCAGGAAGTCTTCCAGAGAACAGTCATCAAGAGTGTCACCGTCGGTGGAGAAGGTGGCAAAATGCTGACATGCAAAGATATAAACGGGCCCAAAGTCCGCCCGTCCATGAAGCGCTTCAGCTGGACGGAAACTTCCGAACTCTCGGACAAGCCGGCATTACCCAAGTCCGGCAAGACGCCCGTGCTGCCCAAGTCGGACAACCCCGAAGTCACTTACGGCAAAGTGCCTTCCCGCAACGAGTTCGGCATCAGCCGCGGCTGGTTCCCCTCGCCCGACGGCGCCTTGCTGGCGGTGTACCGGGTAGACGAAACAGCGGTCGGCAGCTTCCCGCTACTGGACATCAACGCACGTGCCGGCAGGCTGAAGAGCATAAAGTATCCGATGAACGGAATGGCCTCAGAGCACGTGTCGCTCTGCGTGTGCGATACCCTCGGCAACGTGCGTTGTACGCTGAACGTCAGCGACTTCGACGACGAGCGCTACCTCGCCGGAGTGAGCTGGACCCCCGACTCCCGCATGCTGCTGGTGCAGGTGCTGGACCGCAGCCAGCATCACATGCACATGAACCTCTACAACGCTTCCGACGGCAGCTTCGTCCGCACGCTGCTGGAGGAGCACAACGAGGCGTGGGTGGAACCGAAAGGCGGCGTCTCCTTCGTCAAGGGGTCGGATTTTTTCATCTACACCACCGACAACCGCGACGGCTTCCGTCAGCTCTACCTCTGCGACCTGGAGGGCGGGCTGCGACGCCTGACGCCGTGCGACTCGGACGTCAGCTACTACACCGACGACGGCAACTACATATATTATACGTCCGCTGAGGTGTCGCCCGTAGAAAACCACCTCTTCCGCATCCGCCTGCAGCGCACCAACGGCAAGCGCAGGCCAATGGTACTCAATAAGTTGAAGTTCGGCAAGCCGGAGCGGCTGACCGACGGCAGCGGCTGGCATTCGGTGAGCATGAGTCCCGATTTCAGCCACTTCATCGACAGTTGGAGCTCGGTCGGCATGCCCGGCAAGACGGTACTCCGCACGTCGGACGGCAAGCTGGAGAAGGAGCTGGCGACGGCGGCCGATCCCATGACGCCCTTCCTGCCTGTGACGGTCGAAATGGGCACAGTGCCCTCCGCCGACCCGCAGTATCAGAACTACTACCGCATGGTCAAGCCGGCGGATTTCGACCCTGCGCGCAAGTATCCGCTTATAGTGTATGTCTACGGCGGGCCGCACAGCCAGATGGTGAACGACCGCTGGCTGGCGGGCATCCGCTACTGGGAGCTGCTGATGGCGCAGAAGGGCTATGTGCTTTATATTCAGGATAACAGGGGCACGCAGAACCGCGGTGCGGCATTCGAAAAGGCCATAAACCGCCGTTGCGGAGAAGTCGAAAGTGCCGACCAGATGGCTGGCCTGCGGCAGCTGATTGCCGAGGGCTGGGTGGACGAGAACCGAATCGGCGTGGTCGGCTGGAGCTACGGCGGCTTCATGACCATCACGCTTGCTACCAGGTACCCTGAGGTCTTCAAGGTGGCCGTTGCCGGAGGTCCTGTGATCGATTGGAAGTGGTACGAGGTGATGTACGGCGAGCGCTACATGGACACGCCGGAGACCAACCCGGATGGCTTCGCGGCCGTTTCGCTGGTGGACAAAGCGCCGCTGCTCAAGGCGCGCCTGCTCATCTGCCAGGGCATGGAAGACGGCACCGTGCTGCCTGTTAATTCGCTGAGTTTTATACAGTCGTGCGTAGAGCACAATGTGCTGCCCGACTACTACCCATACCCCCGTAGCGAGCATAATGTGATAGGCCCCTGGAGGGAGCACCTGTACCTTAAGATAACGGACTATTTCGACAACTGGTTGTAATGGATTATTCTGCCGTGGTCGAGTCGTTGTATGAGCGGCACCGCAGCGTGCGTGATGCCGGGTTCAGCGGCTCCGCGTACAAGCCGGGGCTGGACGCCATGCTCTCGTACGCCGAATTCCTCGGCCATCCGGAGCGCCAGTTCCGCAGCATACACGTCGCAGGCACAAATGGCAAGGGCTCCGTCTGCTCCATGCTCGCCGCCGCCCTCGCCGCCCGCGGCCTCAGCGTCGGTCTTTACACCTCCCCGCACCTGGTGGACTTCAGGGAACGCATCAAGATCATCGAAGTCGGGCCGGGAGCCCCACTGCCTCAGAGAGAACTTCGCTTAGCTCATCCCAGCGTCCCGCTGGGACCTACTATCCCCCTGCACCCCCAGGGGACGGGGGGCGTACCCCCCGACACCCCCTGCCTTGATAATCTTGGTTGGGCCCCTCCCTCTAACGTGTCCGAGGGCGGACACGGTTCCTCTGAGGCAGGGGGGCTCCCGGCTTCTTCGATGATTCCGGAGGCGGCAGTGTGCGATTTTTTGGAGCGGTACGACCGGGAGGGGCTGACGTTCTTCGAGGTCACGACCGGCATGGCGTTCTGGTGGTTCGCCGAGCAGAAAGTGGACGTGGCGGTCATCGAGACAGGCCTAGGAGGACGGCTGGACAGCACCAACATAATCACCCCGGAAATCTCCGTTATAACGTCCATCGGCCTGGACCACTGCGACTTACTTGGCTCCACCAGAGCGGAGATTGCCGCCGAGAAAGCCGGCATCTTCAAACCTGGCGTTCCTGCGGTTGTATGGGGCCGCGACCCCGAAACCCAACCCGTCTTCGAACGAACCGCAGTAGCCGTCGGCGCTCCGCTTCATTTTGCCGAGGACTTTCCGCTCCCGGATGCTGCCGAATCCCTCACGCTCGACCTATCCGGCCCTTGTCAGGACCTCAATCTCCGAACCGTCCTCGCCGCCCTTCAGCTCCTGCCGGCCCCTGGAGCGCAACTGGATGATAATGAGCCGAATGAGCAATCTGCCTGCACGCAAAATGATGCATGCAAAATCAGCAAATGGTTGATGGAGAGGGAGTTGCGCTCCATCGCCAAAGCGGCGGCAATCACCGGTCTGCGCGGACGCTGGGAGCAGCTGCTGAATGACCCGCTGACCATCTGCGACATAGGCCATAACCCCCCAGCCATGGAAGCCAACTGCCGTAAGCTGGAACAATTGAGGTCGGCGACGGGAAAGGGGATTCAGCTACGTCCGTCCTCGCTTCGCTGCGGCCGAGTAACGCAGCACTCCTTTCCACGCTCGCCGTTACTATTCGTTTACGGCGCCATGAAGGACAAAGACGTAGACGACATCAAGCATTATCTCCCAACCGACGCCACCTACTACCTCGTGCAGCCGCAGACTCCCCGTGCCATGCCGCTGGAAGAATTGGCACTGAAATTGAAAAACCTCAGAACCATAGCTGCCGGGAGCGTGCAACAGGGCGTAAAACTGGCCCTGGAGCGCGCGAAACAAGAGCCCGGCACAATAGTATATATAGGCGGAAGCACCTTTGTGGTGTCCGAAGCCATCATTTACATCGAATCGCTATGAAACGAATCACATTAGCTATAGCCCTGGCATTTTTTCCTGCCATAAGCGGCTTCTCCCAAGCCAAAGACGACGCAGGTCACACCCTGGTAAACCTCTGGAAGACCTTCTACAAAGCCGAGCAGAACGACCTCCCGCAGGACAAAGTCAAAGCCCTGGAGGCCATTAAAAAGGAGGCCAAGGCCAAGAACCTTGCCTGGGACTGGTATGATGCCGCCAGTTGCTATGTCTATGTGCGCAGCAGCATCAACTGGAAAGATCGCGACAAATGCAACAAGGCTTTTCAGGAAGAAATAACTGCTCTTGATGAGCCTGTAATCGTATTCTATCACAACAACTCCGATCAGGAAGAGTACGTAGAAAAAAATAAGGCTCGCCTTCAGCGTTCTTGTAATCCTGAATTCCATAAACGGGACAGTCGGATCAACTCTGCCATTTACGCCCCGGCCCTTCTCAAACTGATAAAGAACGACTATGAATACGCCCTTTGGAGCATGTGGCTAAGTCGTAAAGACGGAGATTTAAAAGACTACTACAGCGGCCGTTACCCGGAAGAAGCCCTGATTGAGTATTCGGAAATTACCAGGTACATGGACAAGAGCGCCTACGACAAGCTAAGCGTTTACGAAAACAAGTACTCAGGCAAAGCGGTATCCCTGCTGGCCCGCCAGCGCCGCCTGCAATGGGAATTCCGCGAACTCAACAACTCCGGGAGTCCAAAGTCAGAAGATTATAAAAAACTCCGGGAAGCCTGCGAAAAACTGGAGCGCGACCGCAAGCAGTATTCCGGCACCGAAAAGCTCATAGCCGACTGCTGCACGGACACCGGCAATATAATTAAAACCCTGGACAGCAAGGAGATAAATATCACAGCTAAGGACAACGAACTCACCCTGACGCTCCGTAACGTAAGCAGCCTGATTCTTCAGATAAAGAAAGATGACAAGACGGTCTGGGAAACCTCCCTTAACAACAAAGCCGCCAGCTACTACGTGCCGGATACCCTTAAGACAAAGCTTCCCGACCTTGACGATGACGAGTACGTAATCTTCTGTAAATCCGGTACTTGCGAGTCCAGGTCCGACTGGAGCAAGCACACCCTGTCCATAGCGGTGCGCCCCGATTCCAGAGGCATGTGCGCCTTCGTTGCCGACTACATGAGCGGCGAACCGGTGGAAAGCTGCATGCTACTGCTGCACAACGCCGACGGTCTGGTAATCGCCATCTCCGAAGACTTCCGTCCGAACGGCTTCACTCTGCTCCCGTCGTCCATCAGCAACACGCTGAACAGCAACAAGTCGCGCTGCAGGTTGAGCGCCCAGTTCAGAGACAAAAACGGCCGCCTCCGCAACTCCCGCACCGTGAGCGTCAGCAAAAACAGCACTGGAACCGTCTCTGAAGGGGCCGACGTGGAGCACGCCATGCTGATAACCGACCGCCGTGCATTCAACCCCGGCGAAACGGTTCAATTCAAAGGCATCTGCTACACCGGCACCTACGAGTACCGCCTCGCCCCTGCAGGCTACGGATGCGTCGTCACCCTGAGCGATCCAGAAGGCAAGGAGATAGGCCGCAAGCTCCTTACGACCAACGAGTTCGGCTCGGTCGAAGGCTCGTTCCCCCTTAATACCGGAAGCTCCCGCGGCGGCATGTATTCCATAGATCTTCGGACCAGGGACGGCAAGCGTCTATCACACAACACCATACGGGTAGACGAATTCGTCCTCCCGACATTCGAGCTCACCTGGGATGCCGACAACCACCTCTATCTCCCCGGCGACCGGATTGTGGTCTCCGGCCGCGTTAAGGCCTACTCCGGCCACTCCCTGGGCAACGTAAGAGTCCGCTACACCGTTTCCAACAGCCTGGAGAAGGACGTATCCGGAGAGCTCATGCTCGACTCGGACGGCAGCTTCTCCTTCGACTTCGTGACCTCCGAAAAGATGTACTATTGGTCCTACCCCATAACGGTAACTGTCACCGACAGCACAGGTGAAACATTGAGTTTCAGCACGGTACGCAGAGTTCACGGAGACATAGGCATCTCCCTCCGCATACAGAACAACGTTAAGGGAACCTACCACCTAACAGGCGGCGGGGGAAGCGGCAGCGGCATAGTGCGTGACGACACGGCCGAAGTGCTTTTCGACCTCGGAAATCTGAGTCGCGAGGGCCTTGAAATCAGCTACAAAGTGACTGCGGACGCCGGCGGCAAACAGATTGCCAACGGAACCGCCGGGGCCGGAGAGACCGTCAGCATCCCCATCGCCCAACTCCCGTCCGGCCTCTACCGCATACAGGCGGTGGCCACCGCAATCCTTGCCGACGGCAGCACAACGGAGGACAAGGTAAGCACCACCTTTGTCAAGGCGTCCGACAGCGACACCGCCCTCGATATGGACGTGACGGCCTTTTTCAAGGAGCTCGATTCGGACGATATCGCCCTGCAGATAGGTAGCACCGACGGCCCCGTGTGGGCGGTGGTCGAACTCTTCGGCAGCGGTAATGTACTGCTGGACAGCCAGATGATAACTCTCGAAGGCGTACGTGGCAGGGCGGGCTCCCTGAAGACCATAAGTTATTCCCGCCGCAGCGGGTGGCCCGAGTCGCTCAAGCTCTGCGCCTTCTTCTTCCACAAGGGCACGTACTACCGTTATTCCCGCAGCATCCAGTTGCCTACGCCCTCGATAGAACTGCCGTTGGCGTTTACCCGTTTCGTCGACAGGGTGCGCCCGGGCGAAGAGTGCTCGCTGATTATCAAGACCGATCCCGGCGTAGAATGTGCCGCCACCGTATTCGACAAGGCCACTGAAACAATAGCGGCCAACAAATGGACCGCCGTATCCTTAACCCGCCGTCCTGCGCCATCTGTTTATTATTCAGAGGCTTGTGGCATCAATGAGTCGGGCGGCATGGTCTTCTACAGCGTACGTGGTACGGCGATGGCCAAGAGCAGCGGCGTAATGCTGGAAGAGGCTGTGGCTTCGAATTCTGTCATGGAATCCATGGAGGCTGACGCCATCCCGTTCCAGCTGAGCGACACGGCAGATGATGCCTCCCATCCCGCCGTGCGCGAGAATTTCGCCGCCACGATGGCCTGGGAGCCATGCCTGCGCTCCGATGCCCAGGGCAATATAGAGCTGAAGTTCAAAGGTGCCGACCGCCTCTCCACCTACTACGTGCAACTCTTCGCACACGCTAAGGGCATGCATAACGCCGTTCTCCGCCGCGAGATGCAGGTGACTATCCCCGTCAAGCTCTCGATGGTCGAGCCTAAGTTCCTGTACGAAGGCGATATATACGTCGCACGTGCTACCGTGGCCAGCACACTCGAGACGCCCCTGAGCGGCCGTGTCGCCATCCGGTTCTACGATGGCAAAGACTGGCGGAACTCACGCGTGCTGGCGACAAAACTGGAGAAAGTTACCCTGGCCGCCGGCGAAGCCAGGGCGTTCAGCGCCCCCATTACCGTCCCCGAAGGTCTGAAAGAGCTGGGCGTGCTGCTCAACTTCATCCCGGACGACGAAGCAGTGGGCTCGGACGCCATGTTCGTGAGCATACCTGTATTCAGGCCCTTCCAGACGCTTACGGAAGCGCATTCCGCCCTCCTCCGCAACCCGGGCGAGCGCGAGAATGTGATAGCGGAACTCCGATCCCTCTTCGTCAATATGGACGCCTCTCAGCTGCAGCCGCAGGAGAAAAGTATACTGGATATGGTGCGCGAGGCCATACCGGACAAGGTGGAACCCAAAAACGACGACGTGCTGAGTCTCACGGAGGCCTGGTACTCCAACGTGCTGGCGCGCAGGCTCGGAGCTCCCGGCCTGGATGAAGCCTCCCTGCAGGAAATCGCCGGCAAGATAGCGGCCTGCCAGAATGCCGGCGGCGGAATCGCCTGGTTCGAAGGAATGCAGTCGTCGCCTGTTATTACGGCCGTCGTGCTCGAGCGGATTGCGGCCGTGACCGAAGAGAGCTGTTCCATAGACATAAGCGCTGCGGTCAAGTATCTTGATACCAGCTACTTCGAGAAGAACGGCCGGCCGTCGTGGTGCGGCGGTCTCTCGCTGGAGCAATATCTCCACACCCGCGCCCTCTACCCTTACGTGCCTTTCGAGTCGCCGGGCGGCAAAGAGTTCCGCCAGTTCAAGAAAGACGTGAAGGCCTACCTCGTGCCCACCGGGAAGCGCGGCATGAACGGTCAGATTCTGGCCAAGGCCCGCCGCCTCCGCACCCTGAAGTTGCTGGCAGCAAACACCGACGGACAGCAGCTTGCCAAAGCCTGGGGCATAAGCTTCAGGAAATGCCTCCTGAAGTCCATGGAAGCCGACATCAAATCCCTGCTGCAGTACGCAGTGGAGCATGTCAGCGGCGGTTACTACTATCCCAACGCTGTCATGCCCTGGCGCGGTCTTCTGGAGTCCGAACTCTACGCACACACCCTCCTCTGCAACCTCCTCACGGATTCTTCCAGTTCGCTACGCTCCTGTCAGAATGACAGCACGCTCCCTGTCATCCTGAGCGCCAGCGAAGGATCTACCGTTGCCGAAGGCATACGCCTCTGGCTAATGGTCCAAAAGGAAACGCAGCAGTGGTCCGACGACCCAGCGTACCTCGAGGCCCTGGCCGCCGTGTTGCGCGGCACGACCGAGACCCTGAATACCAGGGTGATAGTGCTCAGCGGCAGCTACACCAAGCCGTTCGAAGAGGTGAAGGAAACCGGCAACGGCATGAAAATCAGCTGCAAATGGTACCTGAACGGCAAGGAGTTGGTCGACGGCGACAAGCTTAAAGTAGGCGACCGTATCACGGCAAAGTATGCCATCTGGAACGAGGAGAACCGCAGTTTCGTCAGAGTTACCGCCCCCCGTCCCGCATCCCTGCGCCCCGTGGCACAGCTCTCGGGCCACTACGGCTGGTGGCTCTCCCCGCTCCGTTACGGCAGCTGGAGCTTCTCCCCCCAGGGCTATCGTAACGTGCTGGCAGACAAGACGGAATACTGGTTCGACAGCTATCCGGAAGAGAATACCACCGTTTCCGAAGACTTCTTCGTGACGCAGGAAGGTGCCTTCCGGATGCCTGCCATAGAGATAGAATCGCTCTACGCCCCTCACTATTGTGCCAACGGCTCCGGCCGCAGTGCGGTAGTGTCGATGAGTTATTAGATCCTTCGTCGCCGTTGGCTCCTCAGGATGACAACTGTCATTCTGAGCGAAGCGAAGAATCTAAAAAATATGTATATTTGCATAATGCAGAAAGCGCTATACTCGAAATACATCATCGACGGCGTGCCGCAGGAACTTTCTCCTGCTGGCCTGCTGGCCCCCGTCCTGGAGAAGGCTCCCGAACAGGAGCTTCAGGGCGGAACAGTGATAGACGAGACCATCGATCCGGCCCCCGGCCAGATAGAGCTAGAAGCCGCACTCATATACGACTATCTTGCTGCTGTCGACGGAGTTGATCGCAAGATTCCGGTTCCCTTCGTTGCTTCCTGCACCCGGGGCCGCATAGCCGAGGCGCTGATAGACAGCATGTGGCGTGTGGGCAATTTCCGCCTGGACGACCTTCCCCTTACGGTCAAGTGGACTTTCAACCCCGGAACGGTCGGCGACATGGCCGCATTCTACGCCTCGGTTGAGTCGGCTGCAGACTACATAGACGCCCTCGGCATAGCCCTGCGCCGCTGCGTGTGCGAGCAGGACAGCTTTGGCGTCAAGGTGGCGACCCCTTTCTCCGGCGCCCCGCTACTGGTAGACGACCAGATCCATCCGGATTGGCAGAGCTGGCTGGTATACGTGCCTTTCGATACCTCCGAATACAGGCTCGGCGGATCCCTGCTAGCACAGGCACTCGGCCTCCGCGGCGGCACGGCTCCCATGCTTACAGACGCCGATTACTTCATCGACTGCTTCGAACTCGTGCGCGAGCTTGCAGAAGACGGCATACTGCTGTCCGCCGCAACCGTAGGAGCGGGAGGCATGGCGGCGGCAATCAAACGTATGTGTAACAGCGATGCAGGGGCCTCCGTGGACGTTTCCGACGTGCTGCGGGCCTCCGGTGACGACGCCCCCAGCGTGCTGTTCTCCGAGCTCCCGGGCGCCATCCTGCAAGTGCGCGATGCCGATTTCGACTACATAGACGCCGAATTCCTGCTGCAAGACGTCGCCTATTTCCCTCTCGGGCACCCCATTCCCAGCGGAGAGCTCAAAATAGCAGCCTCCGACCGCCCCGGCATACAGACAATACTTGAATCCCTGATGCAGAACGCAGAAGGGGAGGATTGACATTATATGGGCAAAGCTAAGATATTCGTGCTGGATACAAACGTTATCTTGCACGACCACAAGGCGATACGTCAGTTTCGCGACAACGACCTCGTAATTCCGGCGGCCGTCATAGAGGAGGCCGACAAGTTCAAAAAGGGCAACGACACCCTGTCGTACCATGCCCGCGGTTTCATGCGGGACCTGGACAAAATCTCCGAGGGCCGGTCTTTCGGCAAAGAGGGAATACCCATAGGCAAAGGCCTGGGGCGCATAAAAGTCGAACCCAACCATCCTTTCGCCCCTGAGTACGCAGACCTTTTCAAAGATGACACTCAGGACCACCGTATCCTGGCCACGGCCATGTGGGTCCGGGACACTCATCCGGGCACATTCGTGGCCCTTGTGACCAAAGACGTGAACCTCAGGCTGAAGGCCAAGGCGGCCGGCATGGCGGTTCAGGATTACCTCACAGACAAGGTGGAGGACGAGCATGTAGAGGTGAGCCAGAGGGAAGTGTTACGCATGGAACTGCCGTCCGACCTCATGCAGTCCCTTTGCTATGGTCCCGATTCGGCCATCCCATGGAAAGCGGTGCAGGACAAGAAGCCCGAGCCTAACCGGCTGTACAAATTCTGCTGGCAGGAAAAGGCGGCGGGTAATGCACCCGACGGGCAGACCACGGTATGCGCCCGCTACGACGCCGGCCGCGATGCTGTTGTTCTCGTAAAAAGCAGGGAGGCCTTTGGCATACGGCCACGCAACGACGAGCAGAAAATGGCTCTGGACGCCTGCCTGAACCCCAACGTTAAACTGGTGGCCCTGACCGGTGGTGCAGGTACGGGCAAAACCCTGCTGGCGCTTGCTTCCGCGTTGGAGCAGGAGCGTGACTACGAGCAGATAATCCTCTCCCGCCCGACGGTTATTCTGGGCAATCAGGACATTGGCTTCCTGCCAGGCGACCAGAAGAGCAAGATGGGCCCCTTCCTGCAGCCCTTGATGGACAACCTGAACGTTATCAAAGAGCAGTTCCGCCCGGGTTCCCGCGAGGCGCAACGCATAGACAACATGCTCTCCATGGAGAAGCTTATCATTGAGCCGCTGGCGTACATCCGCGGGCGCTCCCTGGGCAAATGCTTCTTCATAATCGACGAGGCGCAGAATCTTACGCCCCACGAGATCAAAACCATCATTACGCGTGCCGGAGAAGGCACCAAGATGGTTTTCACGGGAGATATTTTCCAGATAGACCAGCCCTATCTGGACCAGTGGTCCAACGGCCTCACTCACCTTTCCGAGAAGCTCTCCGGCCAGCAGCTCTTTCAGCACGTATTCCTTCGCAAGGGCGAGCGCAGCGCACTCGCAGACCTGGCGGCTAAGCTGCTTTAGCTCGCCGGCTGCCAGATCCGGCGTTACTCAGCCGCAGCGAAGCGAGGATTGGACGTAGCAGGATCTGGCAGCCGGTCTCGCTTGCAGCTGTTTGTGCAGAACAAATAATTTATTATATTTGCGGGATTTCAGAAAATATTAAGTTAATTACTAATTATACGACCACAAAGTTATGTTTGAGAAAAAGAAAAGGGTTTACCGCTTCGGCGGCAAGAACGCAGAAGGTGACGGCACCATGCGTGAACTCCTCGGCGGCAAAGGTGCAAACCTCGCCGAGATGAGCAAACTCGGGATGCCTGTTCCCGCTGGATTCACTATTACCACCGAATGTTGTGCAGAGTACTATGAACTCGGCGGCGGTTACACCGAAGAGCTTAAGAAAGACGTTGCAGTAGCTCTCGAGGCTACCGAGAAGATCATGGGCAAGAAATTCGGCGATGTTGAGGATCCCCTCCTCGTCAGCTGCCGTTCCGGCGCCCGCAGTTCCATGCCAGGTATGATGGATACCATCCTCAATATCGGCCTCTGCTCCGCCACTCTTCCCGGAATGATCAAGAAGACCGGCAATCCCAGGTTCGTTTATGACGCCTACCGCCGTCTCATCATGATGTACTCCGACGTTGTCATGGAGAAGGCTGAGGGCATCGAGCCTGAGGACGGCCAGGGCATACGCCAGCAGCTCGACCGCATGATGGAGGAGCTGAAGGAGGCTCGCGGCTATAAATCCGATACTGAAATTACCGCAGAAGAGCTTAAGGACCTCTGCGAGAAATTCAAGGTGAAAGTCAAGGAAGTCCTGGGAGTGGAATTCCCGGACACCGCCCAGGATCAGCTCTGGGGCTCCATCGGCGGAGTCTTCAAGTCCTGGAACGGCAAGCGCGCCATCGCCTACCGCCGCATCGAGAAGATCCCCGATGACTGGGGCACTGCTGTGAACGTACAGTCCATGGTGTTCGGCAACATGGGCGAGACCTCCGCTACCGGCGTCGCCTTCTCCCGTAACCCGGCAACCGGCGACAACAAATTCTACGGCGAGTGGCTCATCAACGCCCAGGGTGAAGACGTGGTTGCAGGTATCCGTACCCCCAACCCCCTGAACGAGGCCACCAAGACCGAGCAGAACAAGCACCTCCAGTCTCTGGAGACCGCAATGCCCGAGGTTTACGCCGAGCTCGACGCCATCCGCAAGCATCTTGAGGAGCACTTCCACGATATGCAGGACATCGAGTTCACCATTCAGGAGGGCAAGCTCTGGATGCTCCAGTGCCGTATCGGCAAGCGCACCGGTATCGCCGCCCTCCAGATGGCCATGGATATGCTCTCCGAGGGCATGATAGACGAGAAGGAAGCCGTCATGCGTGTTTCCCCCGCCCAGCTGGACGAGATTCTCCATCCTATCCTCGACCCCGCCTCCGAGAAGAAGGCACAGGTTATCGCCAAGGGCCTTCCCGCATCTCCGGGCGGAGCCGTAGGTACCATTGTTTTCACTTCCGAGGCCGCAATGGAGGCCGCTGCTGCAGGCAAGAAGGTTATCCTCATCCGTGAGGAGACTTCCCCCGAGGACATCGAGGGCATGCGTGCATCCGCCGGTATCCTCACCACCCGCGGCGGTATGACCTCACACGCCGCCCTTGTGGCCCGTGGCTGGGGCAAGTGCTGCATCGTGGGCTGCGAAACCATGAAGATCAACCTGGCAGGCAAGAGTGTAAGCTTCGGCGGCCAGACCTATAAAGAGGGCGACTGGTTCTCCCTCAACGGTTCCAAGGGCTATGTCTATGCCGTCAAGATCGACACCATGGACGCCAGCGAGAACCCTCTCTTCATCCGCTTCATGCAGATTGTTGACAAATACCGCCGTCTTGGCATACGCACCAACGCCGACACCCCCGAGGATGCGGCACGCGCACTGTCCTTCGGCGCCGAGGGAATCGGCCTCTTCCGTATCGAGCACATGTTCTACGGCAAGAATTCCGAGACCCCTCTGGCAAAGCTCCGCAAGATGATCCTCAGCGATACCGACGCCGAGCGCAAGGCCGCCCTGGACGAGCTTGAGCCTTTCATGAAGGCCTCCGTCAAGAGCACTCTCAAGATTATGGACGGCAAGCCCGTCGTGTTCCGTCTGCTCGACCCGCCTCTCCATGAGTTCGTTCCCAAGGGAGAGGATAAGGAGAAAGAGCTGGCCGACGAACTCGGTATCTCCGTGAAGGATGTGGAGCGCCGCGGCGAGAACCTGCACGAGGTGAACCCTATGATGGGACACCGCGGTGTGCGTCTGCACGTTACCTATCCTCTTATCGCCGAGACCCAGTACCGCGCCATCTTCACCGCCGAGGCTGAGCTTCAGAAGGAAGGTCTTCACCCGATTCCGGAGATTATGATACCCGTTACCGTGTCTGAGCGCGAGCTTCGTTTCCAGAAGGCTATCTGCGTGAAGATCAAGGCCGAGGTCGAGGCCTCTACCGGCGAAGCCCTGGACTTCAAGTTCGGTACCATGATCGAAATCCCCCGTGCTGCCCTTACAGCAGACCGTATGGCCCGTACCGCCGAGTTCTTCAGCTTCGGCACCAACGACCTTACACAGATGACCTTCGGCTTCAGCCGTGACGACGTAGGTACCTTCATGGGTGAGTACCTGGGCAACAAACTCCTGGACAACGATCCTTTCCAGACCATCGATGTCAAGGCGGTCGGCAAGCTCGTCGAGCTGGGTATCCAGGGCGGCCGCAGCAAGCGTCCGGACCTAAAGTGCGGCGTTTGCGGCGAGCATGGCGGCGATCCCGATTCCGTGCACTTCTTCAACCGCATAGGCGTGGACTACGTGAGCTGCTCACCTTTCCGCGTACCTATCGCAAGGCTTGCGGCAGCCCAGGCGGCTATCAAGCAGAACTAAGCGCAACAGAGATTTGAAAAAGCTTTTACATATTATTATTATAATGCTGCTGGCAGGGGTGCCGTCGGCGTTCGCAAAAGGGGAGCAGGAACCGATGATCGATTTCACTCACCGCTACGCCAACGTGCACCTCACCATGAAGCTCTCCAAGCTGAAGACCCTGAACCGGCTTATGCCATCGGACCTGCGCCGCGAAATAGGCGACGAGTATTATCCGGAGATACGCCGTCAGCTCAGGACCAAGGATTCGATGCACTTCAAGGAAGGGGATGCGAGCGTGGTCCGTTATCCCAACGGGCAGGTGAAGCTTAACCTGAAGTTCCCGAATTTTATTATGGTGATCCGGGAGGTGACCTGGGAAGAATTGGACGATTTCTTTGCGGAGTATTTTGGCTACAAGAGAGTATAAATGCCCCCTGACGGCGCTAAAAAGCAAAAAAATCAGAAAAATTGTTGCACAAAAAAAATATTGTTTATAAATTTGCGCGTTAAATCGTTTCTTGGACCAGTGGGTATTGTGCCCATTTGGTGACTGAAACGGTATATTGGCAAGGTTACTAAACCCTAGAACAAAAATATTTTTAATAATTAATTTTTAAACCTTTAGTTCATGAAAAAATTCTTTAGATTGGCAATCGTGTTCGCCATCGCTGGCGCAGCACTTTTGACCGGATGTACGAAGGACTACAGCGTCTACATCTCCGATCTGCAGGATCAGGTTACTGCTCTGGATAACAGAATCAAGAGCCTCGAAACTGCATTCCAGAATGGCGCAGTGCTCAACGACGTCGCCCAGATCGCTAATGGTATTAGGGTTACCTACACGAAAGATGGTAAAACTTATACCGAGGAAATTACCAACGGTAAAGATGGTAAGGACGGAGTCGATGGTAAGGACGGAGCCGCCGGCAAGAACGGCACCAATGGCACCAACGGTACCAACGGTAAGGACGGTAAGGACGGCACCAACGGCACCAACGGTAAGGATGGTAAGGACGGTACCCCCGGTACTGTTGTCACCATCTCCGACGACGGCTATTGGGTACTTGACGGTGTAAAGACCGACAAGAAGGCCATCGGCACCGACGGCAAGAATGGCACCGACGGCGTCAACGGCACCAATGGTACCAATGGCAAGGACGGTGTTTCTTGGGAGATCAAGAACGTCGCCGGCAAGGGCCTCTGCTTCGTCTCCAACGAGACTCCCGCTCAGGAAATTCCTGTGTTCGAGAATGGCAAGTCCCCCATCACCGCAGTTCTCACCAACGGTGTTCTCACCCTTTACGGTGTAGAAGGCGCCCCTGAGACCGGTCTGGTTATCAACACCAACGCAGCTCTTAAGAGCCTTGCTTTCGTTCCTGAGGTTATCCTCGACGGTCTCGGACTCATCGAGCTCAAGAACCTCAACAACGCTGGCGGTCTCGAGACTGCAGTACGTGCCGGCTATGCCGCTAAAATGTACCGTGTTGCCCGTGTTGGTCTGAATAACTACGCAGCCAAGTTCGTTACTTCCGCCCCTGTTACTGTTTCTTACAGGCTCAATCCTTCCAATGTTGATGAGACCGCTTACGCATGGGATTTCATCAGCCGCAAGGTTGACACCAGGGTTGCCGGTGCAGATGCTACCGGTGCTAACACAATCGTTAAGATTAAGGACGGTACCGCTCCTGTCAAGAGGGGCTCATTCCTTGACTTCGAGATTGTTCTCCAGAAGGAGCTTGTTAAGGTTGCTGCTACTAACCAGAACGACAACGACCTCGTCGCTCTCCGCGCTATCGGTGACGGTGCAGAAATCGTTTCCGACTACTCTTATCTCGGCAGGGCTGACAACAACACCTACAACATCATCAACAAGCAGAAGTACTATGCTACTCCTTCCGTGAAGGCTAACTACGGTGAGGAATATGTAGAGATTGCAAACTTCCCGGCAAAGGCAAACGTTGACGTTCAGCTTCTCTATAACGCCGAGCAGCCTCTCGACCTTGTAACTTATGTCGAGACCTATGCCAACGAGTTCCAGAAGGCTCTTCCGCAGCTTGACATTACTCCCAGCTACGAGTTCTGCTATGCAGGTAAGACCGCCAACGGTATCGTTTTCGGTGCAACCGCCACTGAAGCTCCTTATCTTGCACCTACCGATAACACCAACCAGAACGCTTTCGTTACCCTTACCGCTGACGGTAAGATCAAGGTGAACCCTGAGTATGGCAAGAGCTCCATCAACCGTACTCCTCTGGTGTACGTCCGTTCTTATGTTACCGTAGGTAATGGCAAGTACTATCTGGCCGACGCATTCCTCACCATCCAGATTGTTGAGGAGAAGATAATTGTTGAACCTAAGCCTTGGCAGGTACTTATCAAGCATACTGTCACCTTCGACTACAGCAAGCTTACCGCTACTGCTACCTATACCGGTGAAGAAGGCCAGGCATGGTACCAGAAGACCAGCAACTCCGTTGCCAACAAGGACCTCAACGTCGATTGGGACGAGATGAACAAGTATGTCTTTGATAACGGTTTTGTCGATATGTCCTATGAGGACTTCGGTAAGTACTATGACGTTGAAAATCCTAAGCTCATCGTTGCTGTCAAGAACAACGCTAACGCAGAGCCTACTGCGCTTCTCAAGATCGAAGATCTCGGCGAGGATCCTGTCACTATCGAAGCTGGTGATAAGGCTAACCTCATCCCCTTCAACGCTGCCAACCTTAATACTATCTACAGCAAGAACAACAAGGGTTTGAGCCGTGTTGCCGAGAGTGTCGACAACTGGAGGAACAACACCACCATCCTGAATGTCAAGCTCGACAAGGATATTGAGAATGTCGACAAGGAGCACCATGTGTATGTACTCTATCATCCTAAGAAAGTTAATAATGCCTGGGATTGGACCAAGACTGGTGTTGTGATTGAGTTTGTCTACAACTTCAAGCCTCATACCCATACATTCAACATCCTCAACTGGAAGATCAACCCTGACTATAAGCTCGGTTCCAAGGATGTTCTTAACGAGACTATTCCTGGCAAGACCGGCGGCAAGTACAACTACTATGGCGACGAGCCTTACAAGACTTACGCTGGTGTCCGCATCAAGGGTCGTGAGAACGAGATGGTATCCGCACTCATCGAGCACTTCGAGAAGTATACCGTCGCTTACGACGAGGATGCAGAGTACAGCTTCCAGATTGTCAACTTCCCGAAGACCGATGTTACCTTCGCAGTAACCAACAACGTTGGTCAGATCACCAATACCAACGAGGCTGGCACCGCTGCAAACGGTGATTACGCAAAGGTTACCCTCACCGGCACCCAGCTTAAGGATATCGTCAAGAAGCAGAACAATGCTGTCAGCCCCGATATCAAGGTTGTCAACAACGCTCTCATCAGCCAGGGATTCGACGTGCTCGTAAGGGTTACCGAGACCTGCAAGAACAAGACCGCTACCGGAACCAAGACCAAGACCGGATACTACTTCGTAGTCTTCAAGGCTCTTGATGCACACATCGTCTTCAACGAGTTCAAGCTTGGTACTTACAAGGAGATCAACGATTACATCGCAGTCAACGAGTTCGTTTACGGTATCTTCGACGCCGACGTCACCGGCCTGACCGCTGCCGAGGCTGACAAGCACCTCATCTCCAAGTGGGAGAACGGCGCATGGACCATCACCGACCTCGCCAAGGAGTCCTACAACTTCAAGGCTACCGGCACCATCAGTGTTGAACTTGAGAATGCATTCGTTTACAGCGCTGCAGATCCTCAGGCTTCCTTCGGTGGACGTCTCCTCGTCGTGAAGAAGAACCAGAACTTCATCGGTCCTGCTCCTCAGAACAACGGAACCCTCGCCGTCGACGCAATCGAATGGTGGAACATGGGTACCGACCTCCAGGTCGACAAGGCTGCTCAGTTCCAGATCAATGTGAAGTACACTGCTGACAACAACACTGCAACTCTCATTGAAAAGGCAAAGGGTGACGTGATCGTCCTCAGCACTGCAAACTCCAAGACCGATGCTGCAAAGGTCAGCGGTGGTGTTGGCCATGCATATCACAAGCTCAACGGTGATTGGTGGGATCCTCAGCAGGTCCTCGCAGCCAAGGGCATCAAATAATCTCAGCAGCTAATTAGCTTAAGATTATAAATCTTCAAAAATTGGGGGGAGAGTTTGTACTCTCTCCCCTTTTTTTTATCTTTGCAGGGAAAACTTCGAATCTTATGAGACGTTATACTAGTATTATTGTTTTAGGTTTGTTGGTTGCCCTGGGAGTATCCTGTTCGTCGGAGATCTCCATTGACTGTCCCCGGCCTGCTAAGAGTTTCCTGCTTAATGCGAACTACGTAGGAGGTTACAGTACAAAAACAGCCATAGGAGAGCAGACTACCACCCATAGTTTTGCTCAGATAGAATGGACTGCAAAAGATGCTCTGAGCGTTTTTTATGACGGTGGCGCCCAGACACTGGAGAACGCCTCATTTCTGACCAATCAGGAAGGTCTTACTGCCGTTTTTTATCCTGAAGACCCGGCTCTTTCAATCACTGCAACTGAATTTTTGGGTTTGTATCCGTACAATGTCGAGGCCACAGCGTCATTGTCGCCCCGTACAATCAGTACAGTCATTCCTCAGCACCAGACTGCACGTGACGGTTCCTTTGACCCTTCCGCGCAGCTTGCTGTCGGATACAGTTCCAGCTTCTCGAACAATGAGCTTAGCATGGGCTTCTATAATGTTTGCTCAGGTTTATGCTTTACGCTGTCGTCCGTTGATATTACCCGTATAGTTTTTTACGGTAACAATCAGGAGGTTATCGCAGGCCCCGTGTCCATTGCGTTTGACGGTAATGGTTTGCCTGTAGTTTCCGCAACAGGAACAACCGCAACTTCAGTGGAGTTGCTGCCTCCACCAGGAGCGGAGTCTTTCACCGCCGGTGCCGAGTATTATCTTTCTTTCCGTAACTGCAAGCTTCCCAGTGGATTTACTATGGTGTTCTATAGGGGTGAGGCCAGCGAGTCACATTCCTGCAGTTCCTCTGTCACTTTCCGCCGCGGGGCCTTTGGCTGGGTTAAAAATGTTGACCTTGACGGAAAACTGGAGAACATCAGGGATGGCGAACTTCTTACTTATCAAGGAAAGTCTGCTAACTGCTATATAGTATCTACACCCGGCACAAAGAAGTTCCCTTTGGTTAAGGGTAACGATGCCGACGCCAAGCTGAGCACTGCAGCCAGTGTTGAAGTTTTGTGGGAAACCACCAACGCCGGCGCGCCTCCTACCCCCGGGACTATAGTAAGCAATGTTTCTATCAATAACGGCTTTGTTTATCTCGATGCACCTAATCCTATAGTGAACGGCAACGCCCTTATTGCCGCCAAAGATGCTGACGGCAAGATTCTGTGGAGCTGGCATATCTGGTCATGCAATGGTTACGACCCCTTCGCTTCCGCCCATCTTCTTTACGGTAAGCAGCGTCCTATGATGGACCGCAATATCGGTGCCCTGTCTGCTTCGTTCAGCCCCACTGATGCCATGTGTAATGGATTCTTCTATCAATGGGGACGCAAGGATCCTTTCCCTGGAGCTATGCAGTCTTATGTTCAGAGTAATATAGGCGGATCCTTCTTTGCTCTGAGCGGGCAGCAGATGGACCTGGTCGAAAAGACCAGCGTAGGAGCTACCGTAGAATATGCCATCGAGCATCCGACCACTTTCTTCACTTCCTCCGACGTTGACTGGCTGATAGATGTGCACAGCGATCTTTGGGATACCAATAAGACAATCTACGACCCTTGTCCTCCGGGCTGGAGAGTGCCGGACAATGCTTATGTAGATCTGGCATGGACAGACGTTCCTCTTTACCGTCTTTCGAGCTCTGTATACGGATGGGGTGCATACTTTAAACTGGCCGGCAACATAGACTCCGGCGCCTCATGGTACACCCATGATTCCTCATGGTATCCGAATAACGGTTACATGGGCAGGAACGGCGTGCTTTACATGGTAGGTCAGTTCTGCCTGTATTGGGCTTGCAATACTGTGTCCGACGTGTCCTGCGGCATGGAAATGTCCCAGACAACGGAGGGGGATCCTACAATCAAGGTCTATCAGGACGGAAAGGTGCGCGTAGAGGGCCATTCTGTTCGTTGTATAGCAGAATAATTAATCTCCGAGTTTTATGAAAATCAGAATATTCGCCATACTTCTCAGCGCCGCCGTACTTTGCTCCTGCTGGACAGAAGAAGTGCATGTTACAAGTATTACACTTGACGCCAAGGCGCTCACTATTGCTATAGGAAGCTCGGACAAGATTAATGCGACCCTTTCTCCTGCCAATGCAGACAACAAGGTCGTTATCTGGTCCTCTTCCGATGCTTCCGTCGCCCGTGTGGAAAGTGACGGAACCGTGACGGCAGTAGCTCCAGGCTCCGCGGTTATTACTGCAAAAGCCGATGACGGAGGTCTTTCCGATGATTGTGTGGTTACAGTACCGGAAGTACTGGTCCCTGTAGAATCCGTGTCCCTGAGTCCCGAAGCCCTTACTCTGCAGAAGGGAGCCCAGGAGTCGGCCTTCACATGCACCGTGTCGCCTGCTGATGCCACCAACAAGGCCGTTCGTTGGAGCAGTTCGAATGAAGCGGTTCTTTTCGTAGATGCCGATGGTGTAGTTACTGCTCTCGAAACCGGAACGGCCAGCGTTCTGGTGACTACGGTTGACGGAGGCTTTACTGCCTCTTGCGTGGTAAACGTGGTTCAGCCTGTTAAGACCATGGAGCTTAGCAAGACGGAATTGAGCCTGAAACTCTATGCCCAGGAACGCCTGAGCGTTACGTTCAGCCCCGAGGATGCAGTGAATACCGAGGTCAACTGGACTTCCGGCGACGAGACCGTTGCAACTGTATATAACGGCATGGTGACCGCCAGGGGCGTCGGCGAGACCGTTATAACGGCAAGCTCCAAGGAAGATCCGACGCTCTCAGCCACATGCAAGGTTACCGTTACCTGCGACGTGACTGCCGTTACCCTTAAAGACCACAACATAACGCTCCAGTCCGGCGATACCGCTACTCTCGAGTATACCGTTTCTCCTTCCTATGCAACGGACAAATCTGTACGCTGGAGCAGTTCGGACGAGAATTGCGTCGTGGTGGTAGACGGTGTGATTACCGCAAAGGCACATGGTACTGCTGTCATTACTGTAACGTCAGTCTCGGACGAAAGCAAGACCGATGCCTGCACCGTGAAGGTGGAGAGCGGCGTTTCTTCCTTGAGCATCAAAGAGAAAGGGGGCTCAGTGGTCGAGAGCACCAAGCTTTACGTAGGCGAGACCATAGCTCTGGAGGCCGTCGTGGGACCCGAAGACGCTGCATACCATAAGATTACCTGGGAGAGCGTAGATCCCAGGGTCGCCACCGTAGACGACCAGGGCGTTGTAACTGCAGTGGCCAAAGGCACTACGGCCATTTGTGCCGTTGCTGACGACGGCAAGCATGCTTCCTGCATCATCAGCGTGAGCAACCGGGTCCAAAGCGTCAAGGTTTCCACCGCCGATAACGTTACCAAAATTGATGTAGGAGATACCCTGCCCTGCTCTTGTGAATTCGAGGCTGACGGAGATGTCTCCGGAATAGGCGTACTCTGGTCTGTTAGCGATGAGAGTGTTGCAAGTGTTGATTCCAAGGGTGTCGTGACAGGTAAGGCTAAAGGCGATGTAACCGTAACTGCTACCACCAATGACAAGGGCCAGGTGTCGGGAAGCATAAAGATCACCGTTATTCAGCCTATCACCGAAGTCTCGCTGGATAAGACCAATGTAGAGATGTGGGAAGGCGAAACGGAGACTGTTTCCGTAACTCTTGGCCCCGCTGCGGCTACGGATTATACATATCTGATTCAGGAATATGGTCAGAGCCCGATGGTTCCCGGTGCGGCTGTTATATCTTACTCCTCCAACGGAGGTACATCATCAGTATCTACGGTTTCCGTTACTGCCAAATCTGCAGGTACCACCCAGTTGGTCTTCCGTCCCAATACCCCGAAGGCCGGTGTTTACCTTGTTGCAAGTTGCTTCTTCATTGTCAAGGCTCATGTTAAGAGCATAGCCATTCAGGAAGACGATTTGACCCGTGTGCTGGTAGCGCAGAATGGAACAAAACGACTGGGCGTAAGCGTAGAGCCTTCTTACGCAGAGAACCAGAGTGTTACCTGGACGTCTTCCGACCCTTCCGTGGCTTCAGTAGACGATAACGGAATTGTGACCGGCCATAAGGCTGGCGCGAGTTGTACCATAACCGCTGTGTCCAAGGACAATAGCAATGCTGTGAGCAGCTGCACCGTTTTCGTGCCAAACGCCGTGAACAGCATTACCTTGAACAAGACCAGCCTGGATATCATGGTAGAGGAGACTTTCCAGCTCACGTACGAGGTCGACCCTCAGGATACTCCTTACAAGGATGTTATCTGGACCAGTTCCAACCCCTCTGTCGCGAGCGTGGCGAGCGATGGTATCGTTACCGGTGTCGCCGCCTCGGAAACACCTGTCACGATTACTGCTACCAGCGTTGCAACGCCTTCGGTGTCGGCATCTTGTACGGTTTACGTATCGCCGCAGGTAGTGAAGGTCAGGGAGCTTTCTTTCTCCCCCGATACGTATGAAATCTTTACCGGAGACGTGAAAGACCTGGGAGCGCTCATATCCATCCTCCCTGCAAATGCAGAGAACAAGGAGATAGAATGGACTACGAATGATGCCGATGTGGCCAGTGTCAACGCCAGTACAGGCCGTGTGCGCGGTCTCTCAAAAGGAACGGCCATTATAACAGCCACGTCAAAGGGAAATCCCAAAGTCAAGGCTTACTGTACTATAATTGTCAAGGAGGCCATAATCCCTGTTCAGAAGGTTACTATTTCCGGCTCCAAGACCATTCTCGATCTTGGCGAGTCCACTACCCTTACTGCAACAGTGGAACCTTCCAATGCTACGGACAAGACCGTGAAGTGGACGTCCAGCGATCCCACTATAGCTACTGTTACAGAAGATGGCGGTGTAGTAACCGCAGGCGATAAAGCGGGAACGGTGGACATTACGGCTTATTCCGTCGCATATCCGTATATTACCGACGTATATAAGATTCAGGTACTGAGCGTGATACATCCCACCGGCATTTCTTTGAACGCCAATAGTATCACGGTGTATGTGAACGAGACAGTAACGCTCAACGCTACTGTTTACCCTGAAGAAGCTACAAATAAAAACGTGGTCTGGGATATCGCCCAGGGCGGATTCGCCGGTATCAGCCAGAACGGAACCGTAACCGGTATACGTGAAGGCAAGACCGTAGTCTTTGCCACTACAGAAGACGGCGGCCACATGGTTTCCTGTACGGTTATCGTTAAGATAAACAAGGTCACAGACATAGATGTGCAACCAAGTACTTCCCTTACTCTTAAGGCCGGAGAGACTTTCGATATAGTTGCTACCGCTGTAGGCGAGGTGAGTAATCACAAAGTTTCATACGGGGACCTGGAGTGGTCTTCAAATGATGATTCGATTGCTACCGTGAGCGAAAAGGGACGCATTACTGCCGTCAGCCCCGGTACGGCCACTATTACCATCCAGTCTGCCGAGGTAATCAACGACGTCAAAAGTACAGTGAACAGAACCGTAACCGTGAAGGTTTTGTCATCCGGACCTGGCAACAATGGAAACGAGGGCGTGGAGTACGACGACTGGAATTTCTGATGCGCCCCGGATTTGGATTATTGTAAGAAAATGCGTAATATTGCATGTTATTTTGGCAACAAAGAAAAATTAACATTCAAATAATTATGAAAAAATTAGTTCTTGTTATTTCTGCAATGCTCGTTCTCACGAACGCGTTTGCACAGGACGTTTTCTATCCCGGTTTCTACCTTGGAGTCAAGGGCGGTGCATCTTACACTGTCGGTGATACTCCCGGCGCTTTCGACGGCAAGTTCGTATCTCCTTCCGCAGCTCTTGATCTCGGTTATCAGATCAGCCCTGTGTTCGGCCTCCGCGCCAACATCTCCGGCTGGCAGGGTAAGGGCGGTTTCCCCGATGCTTCTGTTTACTACGGATGGAATTATGCTCAGGCAGCAGTAGATGCCACTTTCGATATCTGCAACATCTTTGGTTTCAAAGAGCGCGTTGTCAATCCCTACGGCTTTATCGGCGTAGGTGGTGTAGGATACTTCAACAACGGTGTTCCCACCAGCAAGCTTTCCACTAAGGACATTCCTTGGAACGGCTTCAAGTTCAGTACCGTCGCTCACGTAGGTGCAGGTATCGACTTCAACCTGAGCGACCTTCTCGCACTCGAGCTCGAGTATGTTTACAATGCAGAGTCCGACGCATTCAACTCCAAGAAGGGTTCCTTCCTCGATCACCAGCACCAGCTGCTCGCCGGCCTGAAGTTCAACTTCGGCAAGGCCGCCGCCAAGAAGCAGGCTGCTGATGCTGCCGCCGCTGCCGCCGCTGCCGCCGCCGCGCAGGCCGCTGCCGCACAGGCTCGCGCAGACAAGGCTCTTGCAGACGCTATCGCAGCTGCAAAGAAGGCTATCGAGAACGCCAAGAACGCCCTCGCCGCCAACGACTTCATCCCCGAGGATGTCGCCGCCATCAACGACGCTATCAAGGCTCTTGAGAAGGCTATCGCCGCCAAGGACATCGACGCTATCAAGGCCGGCACCAAGGCTCTGAACGATGCTGTCGAGGCCGCCAAGAAGAACCTCGCAGACAAGATCGCTGCAGACAAGGCCGCCGCAGAAGCCGCCGCAGCCGCCGCACAGGCAGCATGGGAGGCAGCCCGCCAGCAGGCTCTCGAAGATGCCAAGGCCGCAGCCAAGAAGAACATCAACGATGTTTACTATGTAATCGGCAAGTACGATATCCGCCAGTCCGAGCACTACAAGATCAAGAAGCTCATCAAGAGGATGCAGGCTGATCCTGAGCTCAAGGCTGTTCTCTGCGGCTTCGCAGACAAGGAGACCGGTACTCCCGACGGCAACTGGGTGCTCTCCGAGAACCGTTGCAAGGGTGTTAAGGAATGGATGGCCGAGGCCGGCATCGATCCCAGCCGCGTGACCGTGTTCTGGTTCGGCGACACCGAGCAGGTTTCCAAGGTTCCTGAGAAGAACCGTGTTACCGTGCTCCTCGCAAAGTAATTCAAATTCAGTCTAGTCTATAAAAAGGTTGGCCTGCGGACCAACCTTTTTTTGAGGGAAAATGCAAGAAATCAGAAATATAGCTATAATCGCCCACGTCGACCACGGCAAAACTACGCTGGTGGACAGGATGATTTATCAGGCCAATCTCGTGCGCCAGCCCGAGAACCTCGGCCAGCTCATCCTGGACAATAACGACCTCGAGCGCGAGAGGGGTATCACTATCCTCGCCAAGAACGTCTCCGTTATCTACAAGGGCGTTAAGATAAACATTATAGACACTCCCGGCCATAGTGACTTCGGCGGGGAAGTGGAGCGTGTGCTCAACATGGCGGACGGTGTGCTGCTGCTCGTAGACGCGTTCGAGGGCTGCATGCCCCAGACCCGTTTCGTGCTGCAGAAGGCCATATCCATGGGCAAGAAACCCATAGTCGTCATCAATAAGGTTGACAAGCCTAACTGCCGTCCCGATGAGGTTCAGGAAGAGGTTTTCGACCTCATGTTCAATCTGGACGCCACCGAGGAGCAGCTCGACTTCACCACAGTATACGGCTCTGCCAAGCAAGGGTGGATGTCGCTCGACTGGCGCAAGCCCACAGACAACATAACCCCGCTGCTGGACACCATACTCGATGTCATTCCTGCTCCGCCGGTGGTTGAAGGTACGCCCCAGATGCTCATTTCGTCCCTGGAATACTCGCCTTACGTAGGCCGTATCGCTGTCGGCCGCATCACCCGCGGCGAGCTGCATACCGGCTCGCAGATCAGCCTCTGCAAGCGCTACGACGTGGTGCAGAAGCAGAAGATCAAGCAGCTTATGGTGTTCGAAGGGCTCGGGAAGGCGAACGTGGACTCCGTCAGCTGCGGCGATATCTGCGCCGTGGTGGGCATCGACGGCTTCGAGATCGGAGACACCATAGCCGACTTCGAGAACCCCGAGGCCCTGCCGCCTATCGCCATCGACGAGCCTACGATGAGCATGCTCTTCAGCATCAACAATTCGCCCTTCTTCGGCAAGGACGGCAAGTACGTGACCTCCCGCCACATCAAGGAGAGGCTGGATAAGGAGCTGGAGAAGAATCTCGCCCTGCGCGTGAAGCCCGGCCTGAGTGCCGATACCTTCGTGGTTTACGGCCGCGGCGTGCTGCATTTGAGCGTGCTTATAGAGACCATGCGCCGGGAAGGCTTCGAGCTGCAGGTTGGCCAGCCCAAGGTGCTCGACAAGACCATTGGCGGCCAGCGCTGCGAGCCTATTGAGGACCTCAGCATCGAGGTGCCGGAGGAGTTCGTAGGCGCCGCCATAGAGATCTCTACCCGCCGCAAAGGCGCCCTGGTGCGTATGGAACCCCGTGGCGACCGCACCCTGCTGGAGTTCGAAATCCCTACACGTGGCCTCATGGGCCTTCGCTCCAACCTGCTCACGGCAAGCCAGGGCGAGGCCGTGATTGCCCATCGTTTCAAGGAGTATCAGCCTTACAAGGGCGAGATCGAGCGCCGCAACAACGGTTCGCTGGTGTCGCTGGAGACGGGAGAAGCTATTGCCTACTCCATCAACAAGCTGCTGGACCGCGGACGCTTCTTCGTGGAGCCGGGCGAGGAGATCTACTGCGGCCAGGTAGTGGGAGAGCACACCCGCGAAAGGGACCTGAATATCAATATCTGCAAGACCAAGAAGCTCACCAACGTGCGTGCCGCCGGTTCCGACGAGAAGATAATACTCCCTCCGGCCATCAAGTTCTCGCTTGAGGAGGCTCTGGAGTATATTCAGGACGACGAATTCGTGGAAGTCACCCCGCACCACATGCGCATACGCAAGATTTTGCTCGATCCGCTTGCACGCAAGCGAAATAGTGACAACGAAGATTGATTTTTCTTTAGAATTTTATTACCTTTGCAACCCTTTATAGTTAAACTGATTGGTTTGGCCTTCGGAAGGACGGAGTTCCACTGGAAGGCAGGCAGGGAGTTCTTTGAAGGATTCGGCAACTCCGAGATACTGGATGCGGACGTTGACGTGACGGCTCTGGTCGTCAATCACGGCATCACGGTAGATGTGGAATGCAGCATAGAGGGCTCTGTAACAGTGCCTTGCGACCGCTGCCTGGACGACCTTGAGATACCGGTGGAAGCCGGTTTCGAGGATGTCTACACGCCTGAATCGGACGACTTGGACCTCAGCCAGGATGTGTACGACTATGTGTGCACGGCGCTGCCCCTGCAGCGTGTTCACGCGGACGGCGAATGCAATCCTGAGACTATAAAGTTTTTGAGCAAATAGTAATATTTAAATTATAGAACAATGGCACATCCGAAACACAAACTCTCCAAGCAGAGAAGAGACAA
>CAMZEC010000007.1 GCA_947305645.1 uncultured Bacteroidales bacterium
GGTCTTGATTTTTATTTAACTGGCCTAAAATAGCCAGTTTTTATGTACATTTGCATCGAAATCCTGGTTATATGTACAGTATTCTCATACGGCCTGTCACAAGGCGAATAAAGGACAACGATAAAGCCAGTGCCATCGCCAAGCGCTATTTTAAACTGAAAGGGAAACTCCCTCTCGGACGTTTCCTGAGCCGCATTCTTCACGGAAACCGTCCTGCAGGCCTGGAACGCGAAGTTTTCGGTATTCAGTTCTACAATCCTGTGGGGCTTGGAGCCGGTCTGGACGTGAACGGAGACTTGTACAACGATCTTAACGACCTAGGCTTCAGCTTCGTTGAGATAGGCCCCTTCAAAAACCTGGCAGGAATTAGAAAGGCTATCGACAAGATTCAGTCTGACCCACAGGACGATGTTCTGGCTGCTTGTATATCAGGCGATTATCTGGAGAGTTTCTGCCTTGCCTACGATTTTTGCGATTTCTTCGTCATAGATATTTCCGAGAATCCGGACATGGATATTTTCGATGCCATACTCGATGCAAGGCTCACATACGATATCTACAAACCTGTAGTTGTAAAGATTCCCGAGGAGTTGCCTTTCGAGGTTATTGAGGAAATTGTGGACTACTGCATGATGAACAGTGTAGACGGCATAGAAGCCCGTTCACTGAAGCAAATCAACTATATTGCCGAACACTCCAGGCGGCGCCTGCCGATTATTGCTAACTGCCACATCAAAACCCCTGCACAGGCAGAAGAGGCTTTAAAGGCCGGAGCTTCCCTGCTGGAGGTGCGTATGGGCCTGGTGAGGGAAGGGCCGCGCCTGGTGGAAAAGATACTCAGGCATTTGTCTTCCAGAATAAAATGAAAACCGAAGAGAAAATCGGCCGTATGCTCAGAGAGAGCGGACTGAGCCTTAGTGCTGCCGAATCCTGCACCGGCGGCCGCATATCTCACCTTCTGACCACCGTTTCCGGCTCGTCAGCCTACTACCTCGGATCCGTCATCTCTTATGCAGTAAGCGTGAAGGAGAAAGTCCTTGGCGTGCCTGCCGGGACTGTCGATGAATACGGGGTGGTAAGCGCCGAAGTCGCAGCCGCCATGGCCGAGGGTGTTCGTCGCCTGACGGGCAGTGTATTTTCGGTTGCCACCACTGGTCTGGCGGAAGGGAGCGACGGGCACTATCCTGAAGGAACCGTATGGATAGCAGCCAGCGGGCCTTTGGGAACCAAGACCCTTTTATACCAGTGCCAGGGCGCCAGAAAGGCAAATATCGTCCGTTTCACCACTGCCGCTTTGCACTTCCTGAGCGATTACATCGAAACATATACAAAGCACTGTAAGTCAGCAAATAAAACAATTTAGTTAATAGGGTTAACAAAAATGTTAGCCCTATTATTTTTTTATATTTCGCCTAAATGAACTATCTTTGAAAGATATTTAATAAGGAGATGAATATTCAAGAAGAAAAAATCCAGGCATTGGTCGATCGCCGCGCAGGAGCAAAGCTCGGAGGCGGGGAAAAACGCATCGACGCCCAGCATGCCAAGAACAAGCTGACTGCCCGTGAAAGACTGGCCCGTCTGTTGGATGAAGGTAGTTTTGAAGAGTTCGACATGTTTGTCCAGCATCGCTGCACTAATTTTGGAATGGACGCCAACCATATCGACGGAGACGGTGTAGTTACTGGCCAGGGAACTATCGACGGAAGGCTTGTCTTCGTGTTCGCCCAGGACTTCACCGTAAACGGCGGATCCCTCAGCAAAACCATGTCCGAAAAGATATGCAAGGTAATGGATATGGCCGTCAAGGTCGGCGCTCCGGTAATCGGACTGAACGATTCCGGCGGCGCACGTATCCAGGAGGGAATCGATTCCCTGGCGGGCTATGGCGACATTTTCGAACGCAATATACTTGCCAGCGGCGTTGTACCCCAGATTAGTCTTATCATGGGGCCCTGTGCCGGCGGTGCGGTTTACTCCCCCGCCCTTACGGACTTCACCCTAATGGTCAAGGATACAAGCTATATGTTCCTTACCGGACCCGCGGTAGTCAAGTCGGTTACCGGTGAGACTGTTACCCAGGAGGAGCTGGGCGGAGCAGGAGTGCACTCCTCAAAGTCTGGAGTCGCCCACTTCTCTGCTGATTCAGAGGATGATGCTATTGCTCAGATAAAGAAATTATTGAGCTTCTTGCCTCAGAATAATATGGAAACAGCTCCTTTGCGGCCCACCAATGATCCGGTCGGCCGAATGGACGATTCCCTGAATTCCATAGTTCCCGACAACCCCAACAAGGCTTACGACATGTATGGCATCATTCGCAGTGTTGTCGATGACGGCGACTTCTTCGAGGTTCACAAGAACTTCGCTAAGAACATCATCGTAGGTTTTGCCCACATGGGGGGCAGGAGCGTGGGCGTTGTGGCTAATCAGCCCGGTGTTCTTGCTGGCGTGCTGGATATCAATGCCAGCCGCAAAGCCGCCCGCTTCGTACGCTTCTGCGACGCCTTCAACATTCCCCTGCTTACCCTTGTAGACGTTCCTGGCTTCCTCTGCGGCACGCAGCAGGAATACGGAGCCATCATCACCAACGGTGCCAAGCTCCTTTATGCCTATGGCGAGGCTACGGTGCCCAAGGTGACCGTCACCCTCCGCAAGAGCTACGGCGGTGCTCACATAGTTATGAGCTGCAAACAACTTCGAGGCGACATCAATTACGCCTGGCCTTCCGCCGAGATTGCGGTCATGGGAGCAAAGGGCGCCGTAGGCGTGCTCAAGGACGTTACGGAAGAAGAGTACAATGAGTTGTTCTGCAACCCGTATCAGGCGGCCCAGAAGGGCTATATCGAGGACGTTATAGAGCCCCGGAACACTCGCTTCCGTGCTATTCGTGCATTTGAGGTACTTGCCGGCAAGCGCCAGGAGGTGCCTGCAAAGAAACATGACAACATGCCGCTATGATGATTCCTCTTGTCATTTCCGTGGACCCATGGTCGCTTACGCTCATTTCCGTGTGCGTGGTTTTTTCGGCCCTTATTATTCTCTTTGCGCTTTACAGCCTGTCCGGGGCGATTTTCACCGGCAAATTCAAGCGCAAACCCGGGCGCAAGAGTAATCCGGATGCCGGGATGGCTGCCGCTATTGCGATGGCGCTGGAGAGTTACACTGCGGGCGGTGACGAGCCTGCGGCTATTGCCTTGGCCCTTCATATGTATCTCACGGAGAGCGTGCATGACTTTGAGCCCGGCTATATTACCATCCGTCAGGCGGAAGAATCCGGCTGGCGTAACAAATCATTGACATTCAGAAAAAAAGCATAAACAGATATGAAGACTTACAAGTTCAAGATCAACGGTAAAGACTACAGCGTGGATATCAACGGTATCGAGGGCAGCAATGCCTCAGTGACCGTGAACGGTGTGGCGTACAATGTAGAACTGGAAAATGAAATGCCGGCAGCTGTATCGGCCGCCCCTGTGAATAACGCTCCCGTCAGCGCGCCCGCAGCTGCACCCGCTCCGGCTGCCCCAGCACCTGCCGCCGCTAACGGAGGAGCCGGCAAAGTGGTCAAGTCTCCCCTGCCGGGCGTGATTATCAGCATCGACGTAAAGGAGGGCCAGGCTGTCAAGAAGGGACAGAAGGTCGCCGTTCTGGAGGCGATGAAGATGGAGAATGAGATTCAGGCTGATGTCGACGGCACCGTGACCGCAATTCTTGTGAGCAAAGGTGATTCTGTGCTGGAGGGCGCAGACATTCTTAAGATAGCATAATGGAGCAGATTTTCGACAGCCTTAACCAATTCTGGCAGTTCACCGGCTTTGCGAATTGTACCTGGCAGCATCTGGCGATGATTGTCATCGGTATAATTTTCATAACGCTGGGAATCGTGAAAGAATGGGAGCCGCTGCTGCTTGTGCCTATCGGCTTCGGTATCGTAATCGGCAATATTCCCTTCTTCCCCGGCCTTAACATTGGCATTTACGAACAGGGCTCCGTGCTGAACATACTCTATCAGGGTGTACGGCAGGGCTGGTATCCCCCTTTGATATTCCTGGGGATAGGGGCCATGACGGATTTCTCGGCGCTGATTTCGCAGCCACGGCTGATGCTCATCGGCGCTGCGGCCCAGATGGGTATTTTCGGCGCCTATATGCTTGCAATCGCCAGCGGATTTGCCCCCAACGAGGCCGGCGCAATCGGCATTATCGGTGGCGCCGACGGCCCTACTGCCATCTTCCTCAGTTCCAAGCTCGCACCAGAGCTCATGGGCGCGATTGCAGTGAGTGCGTATTCTTACATGGCCCTGGTGCCTGTTATCCAGAAGCCCATCATGCTCCTGCTCACGACCAAGAAGGAACGGCTTATCCGCATGGGCAAGCCGCGTGCAGTAAGCCAGAAGGAGAAGATTATCTTCCCTATCGTAGGTTTCATCTGCACCGCCTTCATCGTGCCGTCCGGCTTGCCTCTGCTCGGCATGCTCTTCTTCGGTAACCTGCTGAAGGAGTCGGGAGTGACCAGGCGTCTCGCCACTACTGCCGGAGGTCCGATGATCGATGTGGTAACGACTCTCATCGGCCTTACGGTGGGCGCTTCCACCCAGGCCAACGTGTTCCTTAGCGGCCGCTCGCTTAAGATTTTCGGCCTCGGTCTGCTTTCCTTCATCATTGCCACAACTTGCGGTGTGCTCTTCGTGAAGATATGGAATATCTTCCTTAAGCCAGGCCGCAAGATCAATCCGCTTATCGGCAACGCCGGTGTGTCTGCAGTTCCCGACAGCGCACGCGTTTCAGAGACTGTAGGACGTGAAGCTGATCCCGAAAATCATCTTCTCATGCATGCGATGGCCCCCAATGTCGCAGGCGTAATCGGCTCCGCCGTCGCAGCCGGTATTTTGCTTGGATTCCTTTCATAATGAAACGATTGGTTTTCACATTGTTAAGCGTATTCTGCTTTATTAACGCATCAGCACAGGCGACGCATAACGTAATGAGCTGCAACATCCGTATTACAGGCTTGGATGCAGACGAAGTGGACGGCCGCCGCTGGGATGACCGTAAGGACGTGTGCCTCAAGGTCATCAAGTCGCGCAAGCCGGATATCATCTGCATGCAGGAAGTCATATATGATTCCTACGATTTCTTCAAGAAGAAGCTTCCCGGCTATATTACCTTCGGTTTTGAGGGCCCCGAAATGGACCCCTGGACCTCCGGCTACCACTATATCGGCAAGAACGTCATCTTCTTCAGCAAGAGCCGCTACGAGCTTATTTCCGAGGGCTGCTACTGGCTGTCGGAGACTCCGGAAATCGGCGGCAGCGCATCCTGGGAGACCGCACGCGCACGCCACTGCAACTGGGTTCGCCTGCGTGACCGCAAGACGGGAAAGGTCTTCCGCGTGCTTGATACGCACCTGGACCATATCACGGATGCTGCCAAGGCAAAGCAGACGGAAGTAATCGTAAGGGAGGCGGCTCAGTATGCCAAAGATTTCCCCCAGCTGCTCTTCGGCGATTTCAACTCAGGCATTAAGGACACTCCCTATGCCCTGTTGACCGCTGCCGGCTGGAAAGATGCTTATGAAGCGGTTCATGGCCATGAAGAGACCGGTTTTACGGCTCACGGCTGGAAATTTGACCGCAAAAAAGGACGCCGCATAGACTTCATCTATTACACTCCCGGCATTGAAGTACTTGATGCCGAAATAGTCAAGGACGCTCCAGGCGGAATATACCCAAGCGACCACTATTTCATTTCCGCCTCGCTTAAGTTCTAACCACTGCAAGAAGTCCTAACCGAACTAAAATATATGCTAAAAACTAATGATCATCTTTTCTATCGCCCGCCTCAATGCGATACGGACGAGTGCATCCCATTTTCTCTTATCTGTTCGTCACCAGACGGCAGCACCGAGCCCTATGACGGCCCCGACAGCGAACTCGTGTGGTAATTCTAAAAGCGAATCACTATGAAACGTACAACGCTATTCGTTTTTTGCCTGGTGATGTTGCTTGCCTTGTCGGCCTGCGTCAAGGAAAAGAACACCGAGGGCACGTATCCTACCATTACTTTTACGGCGGAACAAGTCGAAACCCGTACCCACCTGAGCACACCTGAAGCAGGAAAGCTTCCTGTGCTCTGGAGCGCCGGCGACGAGATCTGGCTCCGTTCCGCAGCACAAGAAGCCGGTACCCCCGGCAACCTCTTCTCCACGTCCGAATCAGCCATCTCCGAGGGGGGCAAGGTGGCAAAATTCACCGGACAGGCCCCTGAAGACGGCCCTTACGTGGCCATTTATCCTTACTCTCTTGTTGACGCCGCATCCAACAACGAGACCGTAGTCCTGAACGTTCCGCAAAACCAGACCTGGCTTCAGGAAAGCTTCGGTGAGGGAGCCAACCTTACCGCGGCGGTCTGGGCCGGCGGCAAACTCATGCAGTTCAGAAATCTTGCCGGTGCTCTGAGACTCAAATTCACCGGCAGCAAGACCGTGAAGCGGATTGTCATCACCGACAACGACCCGGCTTCCGTCCTTTGGGGTACCTGCACGCTTGGCATCGACCAGTCCGGGAGTACCGTCAGCTCCGTTCAGTGGACTAACGAATCTCCCGAGCGCAACAGTCTTATCCTGGACTGCGTCGAAGGAGTCACCCTTGGACAGGATGCCGTCCTGTTCTATCTGGTTGTTCCCGAAGGGGCTTTTGCCAAAGGCTTCACATGCACGCTTTATGATGAGTTCAATGCAGAACTCAAGAGCATAATCACCCTTCAGAACGCCCGCGCCAGCCGCAACGGAATAATCGATATGGCTGTCATTGCGCCAGAGTCCATGCCTTTCAGCGGCGGTTCCGGAACCCAGGTTTCCCCTTATCTTATTGCCACGCCTTCGGATCTGGTACAACTTGCGGCCCTTTGCAACGGCAGCAGTTCCGAATCCTATAACGCCTGTTATTACAAGCAGATCCGCGACATAGATATGAAGGATGTGAGCATCGCTTGCATTGGCAGTACTTCAGAGAATGCATTCAAAGGCAACTACGACGGAGACTTACACACCATCTCCAACCTCTCTCCCACGCCAGCCAGCGGCAAGGCTGCAGGTATGTTTGCCTATACCTCCGGAGCAAGCGTGAAGAACATCGTTGTCCATGGTTACACCAACAATGGTAAAAATGGAGAGCAGGGCGTCATTGCCGGCCACCCTGTAAACACCACGTTCAGCGGAATCAAGGTGGATGGTACCGTAGACTTCGTCAAATGTGCTTGCGGAGGAATTGCAGGATATGTGGAAGGCGGTTCAATTACCGATTGTCACGTCATCGGCTTCCTCCATAACGAAGACAGCGATTCCTTCAAGGGCGTAAGTGGCGTCACCTGCCAGGGCGGTATCGCCGGTTACGTCAACAAAACAGAAATCAGCAATTGCTCCTTCAGCGGCAACGTCACCGGTTCAGCCGAACAGCTGGGCGGTATAGTCGGCCAGATTGAAGGCGGCAGCGTAGCGGACTGCGAGGTCCTCGAAGGCTCCACCATAACTGGCGATAACTATTACGTAGGAGGCATTGCTGGTGAGATTATCGGATCCGGATCCATTGCCCGCTGCGTTGTCCAGGCCCACGTTATCTGCTGGTATCCAGGCGCTGCAGGCATAGTTGCCTGGGTACAGAGCGGCGATATCTCAGACTGTGTTGTAGGTTCGCACGCCCTCGTCCGTTCCGGCCAGATGCAGGCCGGCGGCATCGTGGCATATATCTATCACAAGAATACGGCACAGACCGTCAATATCAGTAATTGTGCTGTGTACTGCGACGTGGCCGCTGCCTATTCCGTCGGCGGAATCGTCGGCGAATGCACCCCTACCCATGACGACAGCAAGATCAATATCTGGAACTGTGCATATGTAGGTGGTGAGATTATCGACGCCGGATATGCAACCGGCAAATGGACCATGGCAGGAGGACTCGTGGCATGGGCCAGGATGGGTTCCACCGCTGCTGAGCTCAATATTGTGAATTGCTTCAGCGATCCTTCGGTAATCCGTTGTGATTTCCCTCAGGCACTGGAGGTCGACATGGGCGGATTCATCGGAGAGCAGGGCGGAGCCAATGCTTCCGTTAACATCTGCGGTTGCTACAACACACTTGCCTACGGTCGTGCGCTGGTTAACATGCAGAAGGACATTCCCGGCAGCTACTACAATTACGCAGCCCTGGTGGGCCTTCCCAAGAAAACCAACTTTGATCACGTCTATTACATAAACAGCCTGCCTGCTTTGGGCAACGCCAATTCTGGCACCAGCACAGAGGTGGAAGGGCTTTCTGTTACCGCAATGAGCGACGGCACCCTGCTCCGGAAGCTGAACGCATTCAAGGATTCCTACAGCGGCCCTCTGCAGCTCAAGAGCTGGGTAGGCGAAGTCAATTGCTATCCTGTACTGGAAGGCATGCAACCCAACCCCTCGACCGGAAAGAAGAAGGCTCTGAGGGTCAGCCTCATCGGTGATTCCCTTTCCACCTTCGACGGTTACGCTCCTCATGGATATCAGGGCTCCAGGGCGCCTAACGGATACCGCTGCCACTACCCTACCGGCGACGGCAACGTCACTTCGGCTACCCAGACCTACTGGTATATCCTGACGTACGAGCTTCTTTCCAACGCCGTCTGGGACACCAACCTGGCTTTCTCGGGAACGGCTACCACGCGCTGCACCAACACTTCAAAGTCCGACCAGTACTGGTACGGCCAGGATTTCTGCACCCGCTACATAGAAAACGGCGGAATGGGCTCTCCCGACATAATCATTATAAACGGAGGTGCCAACGACTGGGCGCATAACTGCTACAATATACTGGGCGACCAGAAACTGGAGCGCTATCCTTCGGGAACCCCTCACAGGCCCGGTGATGCAGCCATGAATGCAGCCTATGCCGTAGCAGATGCAGCCAAGACCCTTGATGAAGCCAAGGCTCTTCCCGACGCCACCTTTATCGAGGCTTATCTGAAGCTCATCCGAATGATGACCCTGCAGTATCCTTACGTCAAGATTATCGTACTCATTCACGATACTCTTACTCCTGATGTGGAAGAGTCCCTTTTGCATATTGCCGACCATTACGACAACTGTCGTGCAGTCGATCTCTATGCGGTAAACGGTTTCAACGACCTGGGATGGAACTTCGAGTACCTGGATCTCGGTTATCAGCCCAACATGCCCAAGCATGACTTTGACTGGTCCAACATCAAGACCGACGACAAGCGCAAGAACTGCAGCGACCATTACTCCGCAGTTGCCATGCGCTTCATCGCGAACAAGATTTACAACGAGCTAGGCTCATGGCTTGAGTCTTCCGCCTCCTATAACGAAGACGGCAACGGTTCTATCAATGACTTTGGCAACATTAACGGAGCATGGTGATGAAAACGAAATACATTTTATCAATAATTGCTATTATTGTCGCCGTTGCGGCATGCAATACGGAAAAGCCCGTCATTGAAGTGACGGAAGCCGGCGAAACCGTTTCTCTCACTGCTTCGATCGGTACGCCCGGCACCAAGATCCACTTTGCCGGCGACAAGGACACTTATACCGAAACCCGCTGGCAGGATGGAGACTGCATCTGGGTTCGCAGCGACACCCAGCCAGCATGGGAGCGTGGCGACTGCTTCAGGACCAATGCTGCCCAGATTAGCGAAGACGGCCATTCTGCAGTCTTTACCGGACGCACAAGGGTCGAAGGCAGGCTCTGTGCCGTTTATCCTTACGGCATAGTTCAACCCGGATCGGACAACGATGCCGTACTGCTGGCTATACCCGGCACCAATGAACTTACGCCCGGTGACTGTCCTGCATCCTCCAATGTAGCTGTGGCGTGCTGGGCTGACGGCAGCAACAGTTTTTCAATGGTGTACCTCCTCGGAGCCCTGAAGGTTTCCGTAAGCGGCAACGGGCAGACTATCGTGAAGGCAGAAATAACAGACTCCGGCGAAAGCATACTGTGGGGCGATATGAAAGTGGTTCCGGACTATGGGAACAAAGGTATCTCATCGGCTGAGATTTCCAACTCTGCACTAAACCGTAGCACTGCTACCCTTATATCAGAAGGACAAGTACTTGGCTCCACTCCCCTGGAGTTCTACTTCATGTTACCTGAAGGCGCTCTCACTAAAGGCTTCGTACTCCGTCTAACGGATTCCGATTCCAAGACTTACCTGTTCGTGAGCGAAAAGAACAATGCCGTCGTGAGCGGTAAGGTTATAAAAATGCCTGCGGTTGATCTAGCCAATGCTTTGACGGAGGAGGACCTGAAGAACTTCTCGGGCGGCGACGGCACCCAGGCCAGTCCTTACCAGATTGCCACACCGGACGACTTGGTACAGCTGACCACCCGTATGGCAAATGAATCCAAGTATGATGCATTTGCAGACAAGTATTATGTCCAGACAGCCGATATCGACATGGACGGCAAGGCTTTTGCCGCTATTGGATCCACATCCGGGGCCCCGTTCAAGGGCGTTTACGACGGCGGTCACTTCTCAGTATCCAACCTTTCCGTCCAGGGCGTTTCTTCAGATGCTCCCGCCAGCGGACTGTTCGGATATGCTGACGGCGCCACTATCAAGAACCTTAGCGTTGTGAACCGCAGCAATCCTGGTGCGTTCGTACGCGTAGGCGGTGTAGTCGGATATGCCAAGAATTCAACAATCGATGACTGCCACATCAGCGGCGGCGAACTTACCGCAGCTGCGAACATGCTGGGCGGTATAGTCGGCGACCTTGTCGGCGGTTCCGTGAAGAATTGTACTGCTGCAGGCGTCAAGCTTACGCAGAGCAAGAACTATGCAGCCGCAATAGCTGCTTATGCTCATGACGGTGCCGTTATCGAGCATTGTAAAGTGCTTTCCGGTACCGAGATCAGCGGCGCGAACGAAATCGGCGGCATCGTAGGCAAGATGGAAGGCGGCTCGATCAAGGAATGCTCTGCCGAAGGGCTCACAATCAGCTCCTCTGCAGAGGATGTAGGAGCCGTCGGAGGCTGGGTGATATCTGAATGCACGATTTCCGACTGCGTGGTTTCCGCCTGCTCCGTGACAGCTGGAACCAACTATGGCGGCGGTTTTGTCGGCCTTCTCCAAAAGTCGTTGATAAAGGACTGCATCCTGACAGGAAAGACTGCGGTTACCGGAAAGAAGAGCGGCACCGGCGGATTTGTCGGATACGTCAAGGCTACCGATCAGTCCACTCTGGACAATTGCAAGGTAGAAGGCGGTTGCGTGATTACCGGCGTAACCAATACCGGCGGTTTGATAGGCTGGCTCGATGCCGGCAGCGTCAAGAATTGCCAGGTTACCGGCGAGTCCGTAATTACCAGCTCGGGAGACGGTACCGGAGGCCTTATCGGCCGTGCTATCTGCAAGAGCGGGAACGGCAACACGATTGACAACTGCATCGTAACAGGGAACACCCTCATAGAGGGCTCATACAGTCTGGCCGGTCTTCTGGGCTACGCATACCCTGATTCAAACGGCGAACTGCTTATCCTGAACAGCGGAGTCGTTAACGCCCGCATTCATGGTAAATCCTGCGACACGAACGGCGATCCCAGCAAAGGCGACTGCATGAACGGAGGCATAATCGGCTGGGCCCGTTTGTCCGACTCCGGCAGCAAGGCATGGATAGTCAACTGCTATTCCTATCTTGACGCGATGGCTCTCGATCTGAATATGGCCCATCCTTCCGTAGGCGGCATCGTTGGCTATGGTTCCTTGTCTTCCGCCGGCAAACTGGAAGTGTTGAATTGCGTCAGCAGCTTCGTAAAAGAGACTGTCACCATGGCCGGTGCGGCGCTCGATCCGTCCGTGCCGCAGGCCGGAACCCTCTATGGATCTATGCCGAACAACGCGGGAGTCCGTGTCGCCGGCAATTATTATCTTGCCGGGGATCTCGGAGAAGGATTGGCCGGTGCAAGTGCCGTGATAGAAAATAACTTCGGATATATCGAGGATGTGTTCAAAGATGGCAGTACGGTAAAGACCAAGCTTAACGAATTTGTCGCCGGTCAGAGCACCTATACCCTTAAATCCTGGGCGGTTAATGCATCCGGACTTCCGGTTATTGAATAACCTTCCTTTTTGTTTAAAAGTCAAGCCGCCTGAAAGGGCGGCTTCTTTTTTTGCTGAAAACGCTAAAAAAAACTATCTTTGAAAGATAAATGAATTGGATATGCAAAACAAATTACAGGAACTGACAGAACAGCTTTACAACGAGGGGCTGGCCAAAGGTCGTGAAGAAGGCGAGCGCATACTCCAGGAAGCAAAGGAGCAGGCTGCCGCAGCCATCGAAGACGCCAAACGCGAGGCGGCCGGGATTGTAGCAAAAGCCGAAAAGGATGCCGCCGACCTTCGTTCAAAGGCAGAAGCAGACGTGCGCATGGCATCCGCCCAGGCCCTTCAGGCGACCCGCAAAAGCATTGAGGACCTAATAGTGACCAAGGCGGCCGGCCAGGCGCCCGCCGCAGACCCTGAATTCCTGAAAGAGATTATACGCTGCGTGGCAGAGAAGTTCTCTGCAAGCGAAGGTGCCGACATAGCCCTTGTCCTCCCCGATAGTCTTAAAGCCAAACTGGAGCCCTGGGCAAAGGCGGAACTTGCAAAGGCCCTGGCCTCCCCTGTCGAGGTCTCTTTCTCCAGGAAACTCTCCGGCGGCTTTACAATCGGCCCCAAGGATGGTAGCTATTACATCAGTTTCTCTGACAAGACCTTCAACGAACTGATAGCCGAGTACATGCGCCCGGTAACCCGCAAACTGCTCTTCGGTGAATAATTACGAATACATAATTGCGTGCCTGCCGGTTCCGGATCCTGATACCGGAACGCCCGATGTAGACGCACTGATAGAATTCATCCGCAGCCAATGCTCCGAAAAGGACGTTGAGCTGCTGGATTGTATACAGGACGCCTTCAATCCGGAGAAACTAAACAGCGACTTTTATACCAGGGCACTGTGCAGCCGCAATGCGTTTATCCGGGAATTCCTGGGCTATGACCTTCATATCCGCAATACCAAAGTCGAGTATCTGAACCAGGTGTTGGAACGTCCTGAAGGCACGGACAGAATCAGTATACGCGAGCAGGAGTTCGAGGAAAAACCGGCAGTGCTGGCTGTCCTGAATCAAGCCGACATACTTGCTCGCGAACGAGGCCTGGACAAGCTGATGTGGGACAAGGCTGATGAGCTTGTCCGTATGCACCTCTTCGATATGGACGTCATACTGGCTACCGTCGCCAAGCTGCTGATAACCGCACGCTGGACCAGACTCGACCCGGCAACCGGCCGTGAACTGTTCCGCAAACTCGTTCAAGAAATAAGAAACACACGATAATATGGCAACAAAAGGAAAAGTGACAGGCATCGTTTCCAACCTGGTAACAGTCCAGGTTGACGGCCCCGTTGGCGAAAACGAGCTCTGTTACATCAACCTCGGCGGCACACAATTGCTTGCCGAGGTAATCAAGGTCACGGGAGAGAAGGCTTCCGTACAGGTCTTCGAGAGCACTCGCGGACTCAAGAACGGAGATGAAGTGACTTTCCTCGGCAGGATGCTTGAGGCAAGCCTCGGTCCCGGCCTGCTTTCCGGCGTTTACGACGGCCTTCAGAACGACCTTACTACCATGGAAGGGGTATTCCTCAAGAGAGGCGAATACACCGACCCCCTGAACCACGAAAAGCTATGGGAATTCAAGCCCCTGGCGGCTCCCGGCAACAAGGTGAAAGCCGCAGACTGGCTAGGCGAGGTGCAGGAGGGATGGCTCTCCCACAAGATCATGGTGCCTTTCAAGTTCGTCGGCGGATATACAGTCAAGTCGATTGCCCCTGCGGGAAGCTACAATATCGATACGGAAATCGCAGTGCTGACGGACGAGGAGGGAGAAGACCACAGCGTTTCCATGGTTCAGAAGTGGCCTGTTAAAGTGGCTGTCAGGGCTTATATCGAGAAGCCTCGTCCCTCAAATATCATGGAGACGGGCGTTCGTATCATAGATACCTTCAATCCCATTGCCGAAGGCGGTACGGGCTTCATTCCCGGTCCGTTCGGATGCGGCAAGACTGTACTCCAGCATGCCATCGCCAAGCAGGGCGAAGCTGATATCGTTGTGATGGCTGCCTGCGGCGAGCGTGCCAACGAGGTGGTTGAAATCTTCACCGAGTACCCCGAGCTGGTAGATCCTCATACCGGTCGCAAGCTGATGGAGCGCACGGTAATCATCTGCAACACCTCCAATATGCCGGTGGCAGCCCGTGAAGCCTCCGTCTATACGGCCATGACCATCTGCGAGTACTACCGGGCCATGGGCTTCCGTTGCCTGCTCCTGGCCGACTCCACTTCCCGTTGGGCCCAGGCTCTGAGGGAGATGAGCAACCGTATGGAGGAACTGCCCGGCCAGGACGCCTTCCCGGTCGACCTTTCCGCCATCATTTCCAATTTCTACGCTCGTGCAGGCAGGGTTGTGCTGAACAACGGACAGACGGGGGCAGTTACATTTATCGGTACGGTCTCCCCTGCCGGCGGCAACCTCAAGGAGCCGGTGACGGAGAGCACCAAGAAGGCCGCCCGCTGCTTCTACGCCCTCGAGCAGAACCGCGCCGACCAGAAGCGCTACCCTGCCGTCAACCCGGTGGATTCCTATTCCAAGTATCTCGAGTATCCGGAAATCCAGGCTACCCTGGAGGAGAGCGTGGAGCGCGGTTGGATAAACAAGGTGCTCAAGGCCAAGAACTATGTCCGCCGCGGCAAGGAAATGGCGGACCAGATCAACATCCTCGGTGACGACGGAGTGCCCATGAGTTACCATGAGGCCTTCTGGAAGAGCGAGCTCATCGATTTCGCCTTCCTGCAGCAGGACGCATTCGACGCCATAGACTCCGTCTGCCCCATGGCACGCCAGAAATACATGCTGGACCTCATCCTGGACATCTGCGACCGCCAGTTCGACTTCGAAGATTACGAGAAGTGCCGCAGCTGGTTCAAGGAGCTCATCAACGTTATGCGTCAGATGAACTACTCCGAGTTCGAGTCCGCCGACTTCAAGAAATATAACGATTCGCTCACTAAACTCCTTTCCGAAAATGTCAACTAAAGCTTACCAGCGTACATATACCAAGCTACAGGCCATTACCAAGGCCACCGTGTCCCTGGACGCCAAAGGTGTAGCAAATGACGAGCTTGCAAGCGTGAACGGCAAGCTGGCGCAGGTGGTGAAGACCAACGGCGACCGCGTGACCCTGCAGGTGTTCTCCGGAACCGAGGGCGTGCCCACCGATGCCGAGGTGTCCTTCTTCGGAGCGCCTCCTACCCTGAAGGTGAGCGAGCAGCTCTCCGGCCGTTTCTTCAACGCATACGGCAAGCCCATCGACGGCGGCCCCGAGGTAGAGGGAGAGGAGCGCCAGACCGGCGGCCCTTCTGTCAACCCATACAAGCGCCGTCAGCCCAGTGAGCTTATTCCTACAGGTATCGCTGGCATCGACCTGAACAACACCCTGGTTTCCGGTCAGAAGATCCCCTTCTTCGCCGACCCCGACCAGCCGTACAACCAGGTTATGGCAGACGTAGCCCTGCGTGCCGACGTCGACAAGATTATCCTCGGCGGCATGGGACTGAGCAACGACGACTACCTGTTCTTCCGCCACGCTTTCGAGAACGCCGGCGCCCTGGACCGTATCGTCTCCTTCGTGAACACCACCGAGGAGCCGCCCGTGGAGCGTCTGCTCATCCCCGATATGGCGCTGACCGCCGCGGAGTATTTTGCCGTGGACAAGAACGAGAAGGTGCTGGTGCTGCTGACGGATATGACCCTGTACGCAGATGCCCTGTCCATCGTGAGCAACCGTATGGACCAAATACCTTCGAAGGACTCCATGCCCGGTTCGCTTTATTCCGACCTGGCAAAGATTTACGAGAAAGCCGTACAGCTGCCGGCCGGCGGTTCCATAACCATCATCGCGGTTACCACTCTTAACGACGGAGATATCACCCACGCCATCCCGGATAACACAGGTTACATTACGGAGGGTCAGATTTTCCTTCGCGCCGATTCCGATTCCGGTTGCGTAATAGTGGATCCTTTCCGCAGCCTCAGCCGACTCAAGCAGCTGGTCCAGGGCAAGAAGACGCGCGAGGATCACAGCCAGATAATGAACGCAGGCGTGCGCCTTTACGCCGATGCCCAGAACGCCAAGACCAAGCTGCAGAACGGCTTCGACCTCAGCGATTACGACCTGCGCTGCCTGGATTACGCGAAAGACTACGCCAGGGAGCTGCTCAGCATAGATGTCAACATAACTATTGACGAGATGCTGGACACCGCCTGGAAACTCTTTGCCAAGTATTTCTCCCCCGCGGAGACCGGCATCAAGCAGAATCTGATAGATAAGTATTGGGTAAAGTAGATCCTTCACTACGTTCAGGATGACAGAGGTGTCATTCTGAGCAAAGCGAAGAATCTTATAGCTATGGCAATAAAGTTTCAATATAACAAAACGTCCCTGACGAATCTCGGCAAGCAGCTGAAGATCAGGCAGAACGCCCTGCCGACCCTGAAGAACAAGGAGTCGGCCCTGCGCGTCAGCGTGATTACGGCCAAGGCTGAGGCGCAGGCGCAGGCGGATGAGTTGGAGAGCAAGATTCAGGAGTATGACTACCTGGCTGCGCTCTGGAACGAACTCCAGCCCGGCCTGATACGCATCAGCGACGTCCATCTTAAGACCGTCAAGATTGCCGGCGTAAAGGCGCCACAGCTTGAGAAGATTGACTTCGAGCTGCAGCCTTTCAACGCTTTCGCGGCCCCGGCCTGGTATGCCGACGGCATACGCATACTCAAAGAACTCAGCACCCTGGGCATCGAGTCCGAGGTCTCCGAAGAGCGCCGCCGCATCCTTGAATTCAACCGCAAGAAAACCACCCAGAAGGTGAACCTTTACGAAAAGGTGCAGATTCCCGGTTATCAGGAGGCCATACGCAAGATCAAGCGCTATATGGAAGACGAGGAGAACCTCTCCAAGGCCTCCTCCAAGATAGTCAAGAACCGCCACGCGGCACAGGAAGAAGAGGAAGGCCTATGATAGAGAAAATGACACGCTACGAGTTCATCCTGCTGAGCAGCAACAAGGATGAATTCATCTCCTCCCTTGGTGAATTGGGGGTTATGGACATCAACCGTTCCTCCAAGCCCATCGACGAGCGTTCCTGGTGGATGTACTCCCGCCTGGAGGTGATTACCAATATGATGGGCGACCTCCGCAAGGACAAGAATCGCGAGATGGAGATACTTCTGGCCGAGAAAGAACGCCTGCTGAGGGAACACGCCGAACTCGAGCACTGGGGTGATTATGACAGGGAAAAGCTGCATGCTGTAGGTCTGCCGGTCCGCTTCTACTGCATGCCGGAGAAGAAATTCAAGCCGGAATGGGAGGAAGAATGCTTACTGCAGGTGTCTGACAGGGCGAACGGCAAGATATGGTTCGTCACCGTAGGAGACTTTGAGATACCGGCCAATCCCTTGCCCGAACCCGAGACCAGCATCTCCGAGATAGATGCCATGCTCATTGAGAGCGAAGCCAAGATCGGAGAGCAGAAGGCCCGTTTTGAACTCAAGAAGAGCGAACTTCCCGCTTTGGAGGCGGAGGCCGAGTCCATCAGGAAAGAACTTGAGCTTTACCTTGCCGGAAGGGCCGGAGAAGAGGCAGCCGAAGGCGTTATCACAGTCTACGAGGGCTTCGCCCCCAGCAGTGAGGATGGGCGTCTCAAAGAGGCTTTGGATGCCATGGACTGCGTCTGGTTTGCATCTAAAGCGAAGGTAGAGGATAACCCTCCTATCAAGCTTAAGAACAATAAGTTCGTCAAGCAGTTCGAATTGCTTACGGACATGTACGGAAGGCCGGATTACAATGAGTTCGACCCTACTCCCTACATCTCCGTCTTCTTCCTGCTTTTCTTCGCGATGTGCATGGGTGACGCCGGCTACGGCCTGCTGCTTTTCATAGGCGGATTCCTGCTTAAGAAGGTACCTAGCATGAAGAACATATCGACCCTTGTGAGCATGCTGGGAGGAGCTACATTCGTAGTGGGCATTATGATGCACACCTTCTTCGGTTACGACATAGCCACCCTGCCCTGGATACCCGGCTGGCTCAAGTCGATAATGATTACAGGGACCATAGGCGGCTTCGAGGCCCAGATGGTCATTGCCCTGGCCATAGGCGTGGTGCATCTCTGCCTTGCGATGGTGGTCAAGACGGTTTACGCAACCAAGAACAAGGGTTTCCTCGAATCCCTCAGCGTCTGGGGCTGGACCCTGCTCATTGTGGGCGGCGTAATAGTTGGCGCACTGGCCCTGTTCAAGCTGGTCCCTCCGGAAGTTACCAAGTGGATAATAATCTGCCTTGGAATCATCTCCGCCATGGGAATCTTCCTTTTCAACGATATACACCGCAACCCGCTGAAGAACATTGGTTCGGGGTTGTGGGAGACATATAATACCGTTACCGGTCTGCTGGGCGACGTGCTCAGCTACCTGCGACTGTACGCCCTCGGACTTGCCGGCGGAATGCTGGGCAAGGCGTTCAACGACATCGCAGCCATGACGATAGGAGACGGAGGCTTCGGCCCCGGATGGCTGGCCTTCGTGCTTATCCTGATTGTCGGTCACGCCCTCAACCTCGCCATGTGCTGCCTTGGCGCCTTCGTGCATCCCCTTCGACTCAACTTCCTAGAGTTCTTCAAGAATGCCGGTTACGACGGGAAGGGACGCGCATACAAAGCTTTAGAGAAATAATTAACTAAATCATTGATATTATGAACGAAATCTTAGGTTATCTCGGACTCGGACTTATGCTTGGTCTGTCCGGAATCGGCAGCGCTTATGGCACGACCATTGCCGGCAATGCCGCCGAGGGTGCCCTTAAAAAGGCTCCCGAAAAATCCACCAGTTACATGATCTTGTCTGCTCTGCCGGCCACCCAGGGCATATACGGCTTCGTGGGCTTCTTCATGTGGCTTCTGGTCTTTAAATTCGATTTTGCCGCCAACGGTCCCCTGCTTTTCGCGATGGGACTTGGAATGGGGATTGTATGTCTGTTCTCGGCAATCCGTCAAGGGCAGGTTTGCGCTAACGGAATCATAGGTATCAGCCAGGGACACGACGTCCAGACTAATACTTTCATATACGCTGCACTTCCGGAGTTCTATGCGATTCTCGGTCTGGCAGGCGTTCTGATGCTCGCCCTGGCGATATAATTCTTATCTGCACTTAAGCAGGGCATAGCCCCGCGGCGGTGCCGAAACCAAGGACTCCGTCTGGTTAATATTAGCAGCCAGGCGGAGTTCTTCCGGTATTGATACCGTGATCACGGACGCCTCTGCGCTGAAGTTGCAAAACACCAGCCATGCGGTCTCTTCGTCGTAACGCATGAAGACGAAATGTTTGTCCGGGGAGAAGCCATGAGCCGCCTTGCAGCAATAACAAAGGTCCCAATTCTTTCCGCTGAGGAAAACGGGTCGGCGGGATAAAGTGAGCAGTTCGCGATAACGGGAAAGCAACTCCTTGCGTGCGGCAGGCAGCTCCTGGCCTGTGGAAACATATTTGTACAGGTCGGACAGACCGGCTGGTTTACACCAATTGAAGATAGACGTACGGCCCTCGTGACCCTCTGCCGCATCCTCCCCCACTTCCTGGCCGGCGTACAGCATGAACGAAGCGCCGTTGAACAGCAGGTCGAACGCCAAGCCCCCCCATACTGCGTTTGCATCTCCGGCAAACCATGGCGAAGGTATGCGCTGCTCGTCGTGGTTCTCAAGGAAGTTCAGCATATTCTGCTGCCTGTCGCCTAGCCACTGCCAGTTCCAGCTCAGTTCCCTGGCTGAATGGGTACCGCATAGTATGCCGCGGATGATATCATAGCTGCCCGTCTTGTCATAAAGCAGGTCAAAGCCGCCCTCATCCAGATACCGGAGGTAATTATCCTGACTGTACACCTCGGCCACAAACAAAAGACCCGGGAATTCCCGTTTTACGGCCTTTATTACGCGTCCCAGAGCAGCGGAGGGTACCAGTTCCACCATATCGCAACGAAAGCCGTCAACGCCTTTCATAGCCCAGAAACGCAGTATCTTCAGGTATTCCGCCTCCGTCCGCGGGTCGGACCAGTCGACTTTACGCGTGTCGGTCCAGTCGCCGTCGCAAAAATCGTGAACGGCAAGTTCACCCTCGTAGTCGCAACCTACATGGTTCGGGATAAAGTCTATCAGGCATTTCAGGCCGGCCGAATGGATGCGTGCGACCAAAGATTCGAACTCCTGCATCCTGTTTCCCGGGTCGTCGGCGAGATACGGGTTTACGTCGTACCAGTCGCAGATGGCATACGGCGAGCCGGGGGTGCCTTTGACGAAGGGCTTGCCGCTGGAGTGCCTGGGTATGCCCGTAAGCCACAGGTAACCGGCCTCCATCGACTTAAGATACGCCAGCAATGCGGCGTCGCAGGAGGAGAACTTCCCTCCTCCCCACAGGCGCGGCAGCAACTGATATATTATGCACTTTTCGCTCATCAGAAAGGATATCCTACGCCGAAATGGACTGATGAGCCTCCGCTGCGGAACCACTCTACGGGGCGAATCCATCGGTCGTTACCGTTAAGAGAAGGTTCGAAAATCTTCAAACCCCAGTCGAGGCGCAGCAGGATGAAATTGAGGTTGAGCCTGAGTCCGACACCCCAGTCGAGTCCGAATGTCTCTATCCACGGAGCCCTGTCGACCGGGAATGGATAATCATCGCTGTCTCCAGTCGGATCCTGGAAGTCCCATACGTTTCCGGCCTCAGCGAACAATGCCCCTTCGAACTTCCAGAAGAGCTTCTGGCGCAATTCCAGATCGAACTCCAGCTTGGTCTCTCCGGCCTGGCTGGCAATCTGGAAAATGCCGAAAGGCTTGTCGGAACCGGGACCGAGGGCTCGGGCCTGCCAGCCACGCATACTGCTTGCTCCACCTACGTAGAACTGCTTTTCATACGGCATGTACTGAGATACTCCGTAGCCGTGTCCTATGCCACCGGTGAAGTTGACGGCAAGCTTGGTGTTCGGAGAGAACATGAAACAGTGGGAAAGGTTGAGCTCTCCCCTCGCATACTGTGCATAGTGCATTCCGAATAAAAGCTTCTCACCATATTCGTCTTCCGGTAAGATGGGATTGAAAAGTGAGATTATATTTCCTGCAACGTCGAATGCGAAGCGTATTGTAGTATAGCCTCCTTTCGGAATTACGCTGGTGTCCGTAGTCCAGTACATCTGTCCGCCCAAACCGGCGTCGATATGGTCGTAGAAAGACTCCAGAAGGGCATAATTACTGAACAGGGTGGTGAAAAAATCAGGATTGATGTAGCCGGTTTTCACAATAGTTGTCCTGAAGGGATACAGCTGGTAAAAGATATTGTTGTTGTTGCCGGTGTAACCGAATGAGGCGTTGGCGATAAAGCGTTTGAACTCCGGTCTGTCCTGGTAATTATATGAGCCTTTGAATTCGGTACGGGGAATGTTGGGTCCCTTGAATACGCTGTACGGCAAGCCAAGGAACCTGGGGAGGCTCAGACTTACGTTGACGCCGAACTCATTGGCCATGATATCGGTAGAGAACTGGCGCTGGAAGTTGCCTGAGAAGCCGATGGAGAACCATTCTCCCCCATGGAAGATGTTCTTGTTGTAGAAGCTCAAGGCAGGAGAAATGCCGAAGAATCCGTTGGCATTGGTGGACGCCTCGAGGTTGATTTTCACACCTTTTGTCTTGCTCGGGCTCAGGGTGACATTACAGTCGACTATTGCGCTGTCTGCCGGGGACATCTCCACCGCAACGTTATTGAAGAGCCTCAAAGACGAGAATCGCTGATAATTAATGCTAGCTACTTTCTCGCTGTAGAGGTCGCCCGGCTTTATTATGTTCACATCCCGCAAGATTTTCTCCCTGAACGGCACGGTAGAGGTGTGGGAGATATGAACCTTTCCTATGTGGTATTTGGCAAGCGGCAGTGCGTTAGTTTCAGCTTCTTTTCGGGAATACTCGCGTATTTCGTAAGTGAGAGTATTGCGTGGCCCCAGAGTGTCGGCTTCGAAGAAATAGTTGAACTTACTCAAGTCGTAGTATCCTTTGTTGCGGAAAAACGCCGCGCCGCGTTCACTTTCCTTTTCCAGAGCTTTTTCCGACAGCCAGTCCCCTTCCTTAACCATTATGTTTTTGACATCCTCTGCAAAATCTTCTGCAAACTCACCTTCGGGCACTTTGAATATGACGCTGTCGATACGGCAGCGATTACCTGGAGTAACGGTATAGGTAACCTTTACGTTCTTTTTGACAGTATCAGCTTTAGCTGTAACTTCAGAATTGTAATAACCCAGATAGTCAAGGTGTCGGGCAATGTTTTCGCAGGAACTGCCCAGCAGGTTTCCGTTAAATACCACAGGGGCGCTTCCGACCTTGCGCAGGGAGTTGTTCAGCCAGTCATCTTTAACAGGGTTTGACCAGTTGTAAATCCAGGTGGTAATTGTAGCGTTGCTCGTCTGCTGCTTCACGTAAGACGACACGTCGCCGGATGAGAGTCCTGCCGGATCGCCGTTAAATACAATCTTGTTGGAGGCAAGCCTGTACTTTCCTTCCGGCAGCACCCTGGTGGTGCTGCAGGCGAGCAAAAGGCCCACAGACATCGTCAGGACGACTATTACCAAACAACGCCTCATCTTCTCCTGAATTCCGACAAAACAATGGCGCAAGCGGTTGCCACGTTGAGCGATTCCGCTCCCCGGCCGTTCTTGGCATAAGAAGGTATCAGAAGGCGGCTGCTGGCCAGCGCTCCGACTTCCGGAGAAATGCCGGATGCCTCATTCCCCATGATTATCAAGCCCTCGTCAGCAAGAGTCTGTGTGTACATGTTCTCCCCGTTCAGGAAGGTGCCGTAAACCGGCATGTCCATGGAGCGGAAACGACGGCAAATGTCTTCCAGGTCGCAGTAAACCACCTCCACACGGAATATGGAGCCCATGGATGCCTGCACCACCTTGGGATTGAAGACTTCCACGCAGTCCTGGGAGGCGAAAACGGTACTGATGCCGAACCAGTCAGCCAGGCGGATTATGGTACCCATGTTACCCGGATCGCGAATAGCATCGAGTCCAAGATAAAGGCCGCGTTCCAGAACAAGTCCCTTGGGTGCCGGCTTGTCGACCACGGCAAGCACGGGCGAGGGAGAACTCAGGGAAGACATGCGCGACATGACTTCTTCTCCCACTTCTTCCGCCCTGTATACCGCAGAAACCCTGAATCCTGAGCACAAAGCCTCTTCTACGAGCTTTTCGCCTTCTACGGCGAACTGTCCGTATTCATCTCGGAACTTTTTTTCTTTCAGGGATTTAATGCGTTTTATCTCAGCGTTGGTCAACATTTCCCTCACCTTTATTATTGCAAATTTAACAATAAATCCTTAAGTTTGCGAAACACAATTAAATAATCAGAAATGGGAAAGTTTGTCATTACTCTCAGAAAGAACGGAGAATTCCAGTTCAACCTCAAAGCCACTAATGGCCAGGTCATCCTCACCAGCGAGGGTTACAACACCAAGGCCGCTTGCCTTAACGGTGTAGAGTCCGTAAAGAAGAACGCCCCCGTAGAGGCCCGTTACGAGATCAAGGTTGCCAAGAACGGCAAGCCTTTCTTCAACCTCAAGGCTACTAACGGACAGGTCATCGGCGCAAGCCAGATGTATGCTTCCGAGCGCACCATGAAGGCAGGTATCGCTTCCGTGATGAAGAACGCTCCCGAGGCTCCCGTTGTGGAAGAGCTTTAATTCTCCCCCATTGTCCAAACAAAAGAGGGTGACTAAAAAGTCGGAAGACTGATAGTCACCTTCTTTTTTGTTTGTAAGGCAAGGCTACGAGCCGTCAGGCGGCCAGCCCCTGGCGGAACTCCGTTCGCCGCGCCCAGCGCGGCTGCACTCCGGCCCCTCCCACAATCTACTTCGTCCCGCTGACGCGTAACTCGTATCTTGCGGGCCCCTCCCCCTGCCCGTGTCCGGGGGTGGACACGCCCGCCAGGGTCTGCAGCCTGCCAGTCATCTCCGCCTTGGCCCGAGAGCCAAAAATAAATAGCTATCCTTTTGAAGTTCAATCGGATAGCTATTGCTTTTCTGATAGATTATTACTATATTGTAAGTGCGAAAAACAGTTAAATAACTATCAGGCAATGGCAAAGGTAGTCTTTAAATCTTACAATCAAAACGATAATCTGCTTTTTCCTCCATGTCTTGGGGACTTTATTGCAGAAAACGACCCTGTACGAGTGCTGAATGCAATCGTAGACAACCTTGATATCAGCCGTATCGAGGACAGCTACGAAGGTGGCGGAGCCAGCAGTTATAATCCCAGAATGCTGGTGAAGGTAGTTTTCTACGCATATCTGCAGAACGTCTACTCCGGACGCAAGATGGAACAGTTGCTCAAACGCGACGTGAACTTCATGTGGCTCAGTGGGATGCAGCGCCCGGACTTCAACACAATCAACCTGTTCCGCAAGAACCGTCTCGCTGATGTCGTGGACGATATCTTTACCCAGGTGGTGCAGATGCTGGTTGATGGCAAGTTCGTATCGCTTGACGTGCAGTATATCGATGGCACCAAGATAGAGGCGTCCGCAAACAAGTACACCTTCGTATGGAAAAAGGCCACCAGAACCAACCAGGGAAAGCTTGACAAGAAGATGAAAGCAATCCTTGCAGAGGCGGAGCGGGAGTTGAATATGGAGCTTGGGGAGCCTTCAGAAGAAGTAATGACATCCGAGGAAATCAAGGCGCGAACCGACAAGATCATAGCCGAGATGGACGAAAAGGGCGTCAGTGACAAGAACTTACGGAAGACGATCAAGGAGGTTCGAGAAGAACATGTGTCAAAAATGAAGGAATATGAGGACAAGCTTGAGACTCTAGGAGAGCGGAACAGTTACAGCAAGACGGATCCTGATGCATCGTTCATGCGTATGAAGGAGGATGCCATGAACAATGGCCAGACCAAACCAGGTTACAACATCCAGATATCTACAGAGAATCAGTTCATCACTCACTATTCCACATCTTGGAGGGCCAATGACTGGGGCACCTTCATCAACCATATGGACTCGTTTGAGGAGCGGTACGGAAAGCATAGTAATGAAGTGGTTGCCGACGCCGGATATGGAAGTGAAGAAAACTACGAGTATCTGGATATCAATGAGATAGATGGATACGTCAAGTATAATATGTTCCACACTGAGCTGAAAAAGAAAACCATCAAGAATCCTTTCCTCCCGGAACATCTCTATTACAACAAGCAAAACGACTTCTTCGTCTGTCCTATGGGGCAACATATGACGTATGCTGGCAATAAGCAACGAATCTCCGACTTAGGGTATGTTAGTCAGACAAAGCTGTATCAGGCTCAAAACTGTGAAGGCTGTCCTCTGAGATGTCTCTGCTTTAAGGGGAAAGGGAACAGGGTCATAGATGTAAACGTTAAGAGCAGGATGTATCGGGATAAGGCAAAGGAAATGCTGACGAGCGAGCGCGGCCTTTATCACAGAAGTATGCGACCTGTTGAACCTGAAGCCGTCTTCGGCCAGATCAAATACGACGGTGGCTTCAAGCGCTTCCATTATCGCGGCAACAGGCTCGTCAAGGCCGAGTTCGCCACGCTCGCCATTGCACATAACATAAAGAAAATGGCCTCGAAGATGTGCGCGGAACGCAATCAGCAGGCGGCAGTCACCCCACGGAAGGCGTGTCCACCCTCGGACACGTTAGAGGGAGGGGCCCGACGGATGCAAGTTATCGCGCAGCGATGACGCCGCAGACGTTGGGAGGGATGGAGTGAGCGAAGCGAACGGAAGCTTCCGGGAGCGAGCTGCCGCTGCTGGTGTCCGCGCACATATAAAAGAGAAGGTGACCAATAATCTCTTATTAGTCACCCTCTTTTGTTTTACCAGTTTAGGATCTTCTTGAAGTCGTATGCTTCAGGATCGGTTACATACTTCCTGGCAGCCTCATAGTCTGCGGGAGTGATGTAGTGGCAGATATGGCTATAGTAGTTCTGGGCTATGCCGCCGGCAATCTCTACGCGACGCGGAGGAATCTTGCCCTCTGTGTTCTGCAGGTCGTGCAGATAAAGAGGAGAGGCGTTGCCCCATGCATCTACGTACACCATGCAGCCGGTCTCGCCTTTGCTGAACAGCTCGTAAACGCCCATTGCAAGCTCCGAGCAGTAGCTGAGGTCGTAGGCGATAGGATCCTGGCAGCGGACGTCGTAACCGATTTCCACCGGGCGGGTCTTGATCTTAAGACCGATCTTCTTGAACTCCTTGTCCAGGATGTCGTTGAAGAGAACGGCTTTGCTGATCTTACCGAGCTCCGGATGACCGTGCTCGTCATAAGTCATGGTAACGCCGGCGTTCTTGATCTCCTGAGGATCCAGGTCATGGAACACACCCTCAGCTACCACCACGGTACCGTAATCGATGCCGAGAATCTTGCGCTTGATAATGGCGGAGATGGCAAGCTTGACAATCTTGTCCAGATTGATTCCGGTCTTGTTGAACATCTCCGGAATAATGGTCATAGGGCAATGGGTGGCTTCGCCGATGCCAAGCGCAAGGTGGCCGGCAGAACGGCCCATTGCGCTGATAAGCAGCCAGTTGCCTGAAGTGCGGGCATCCTCGTAAATTGTGCGGGCGATGTGTGCGCCCTCCTGCTTTGCAGAATTGAAACCGAAGGTCGGAGTGTTGTTCGGCAGAGGCAAGTCGTTATCTATGGTCTTGGGGACGTGAATATTCGCGATAGGGTATTTCTTCGCCTCGAGGAACTTGGCGATGCGGTTCGCGGTGGATGCGGTATCGTCGCCGCCCACGGTCACGAGGAGCTTGATGTTGTTGGACTGGAAAAGCTCCAGGTTGAAACGCTTCTCGAAGTCTTCGTCGGTGGGCTTGAAACGGCTCATCTGGAGGTAGGAGCCACCCCTGTTGAAGTAGGCGTCCGCCTTGAAGAAGTCGATGTCCTCGGTACGGGGAGCATTGCTGAAAAGTCCGCTGTAACCACCATGGAGGCCGATTACGCGATAACCGTTGGAAAGGAAGGTCTTGGCGACGGAACATACTACTGTGTTCATGCCGGGAGCGGGGCCGCCGCCGCAGAGAATGATAATGGAATCTTTCATACTATTCAGAAATAACTATTTGCAACAAAAATCTCGCGAATTTAGTAAAAAGACAGGACAAAACGAAGGAAAAAGAGTATCTTTGTAATGCAAGAGTTGTAATTATGATAGAAATAGTTCCCGTCAAAGGGAAGCGCATGCTCAAGCGCTTTATTCGTTTCCCTTTGAAGATTTACAAGAATTGTGACAAGTGGGTACCGTCTTTTGAAAGTGATGAATTCAATTCTCTCGGAGACAAAAACCCTTCGCTGGCCTTTTGCGACCGTGAACTCTTCCTTGCATATAAAGACGGAGAAATGGCCGGCCGTATAGCCGCCATAATCAACCATAAGGCAAATGAGAAATGGAACGAGAAGACCGTGCGCTTCGGGTGGTTCGATGTAATTAACGACTTTGCCGTTGCAGAGGCTCTGGTGAACAAGGTGATTGAGTGGGGCGCAAAATGGCAGGCTACCAAAATCAAAGGCCCCCTGGGATTCAGCGACATGGACAGGGAGGGACTGCTCGTCGAAGGCTTCGAGAACGAAAGTCCTACTACGGTTCTGTACAATTACCCCTATTACGGGGAGTTCCTTGAGAGAATGGGCTTTTGCAAAGACGCAGACTGGACTCAGCGCTACATAGACTTCGACGAAAACCTGCCATCCATGATGCAATATGCACCGCTCGTAGAGAAACGCTATGGACTGAAAATATACACCGCATCTTCCTTGTCCAAGATGGCTAAGCGCGGCCGGGAAATGTTTCATGTGCTCAATGATGCTTTTGCCCAGTTGTACGAATACAGCAAACTGAGTGAAGAACAGATAGATGGCTATGTCAAGCAGTATGTCCCCGTGCTTAACAAGGACCTTGTGGCCTTTGTCGTGAACGAAAAAGACGAACTGGTGGCTTTTACCGTCACCATGCCGCATATTTCCAGTGGCGTACGCAAAGCCAAAGGCCGCATCCTCCCCTTCGGCTGGATACACATCCTTCCTCTCCTTAACCCTAAACGGAACCATATCACCGAAGGACTGATTATAGGTGTTCTTCCGGAATATCAGGCCAAGGGTGCCGCCCTCCTTATGCTGAAGCACTTGCACGAAAATTACATCCGCCTGGGAATCAAGCGGATGTTAATGAACCCGCAGCTCGAAGACAACCACAAGGTGCAGACCCTTTTCGGAGACTACAACCCGCAGCCGTATCAGCGACGCCGCAGTTATGTAAAGGAGCTTTAAGCTCCCAGAGCTTCAATTACCCGGTCACAGACATCTCCTACCGTAACAGGAGCCGCCTGACCTTCAGGGAAGCGCATTTTGTATTTCTCCTCTACCGCGAGTGCCAGGAGCATCATGGTAAGAGAATCTATACCCAGATCCCGAATCAGCTCGCTTCCAAGGCCAACCTGGCTCAAGTCGGTTTTGGGGCGGATAACGCTGATTATCTCCTTCAGACCCTCTAAAACCTCTTCTCTTTTCATACGCGAGCTACTTTCATACTACCGGTACGCTTGAAGTCCTCGGTACGTACGGTGACCTTGAGAATCTTGTGGGTACTAGGCAACCCGGCATTGATTTTTGCCACCAGTGCATTCATGTATGCGAGAACGTCATCCCATGCCTTGCCATCAAATGCCGGCATAAAAGGAAGAATCTCTACAGCAATGACTGTCTGACCGTTAAGATCATCTTCCTTAACCATCGCATCACGTACACAAGGATCCGCATAGAAGGGCTCTTCCAGGCTCTCGGGGCTTACGTTCTCACCGTTGGAAAGGATGATCAGGTTTTTGATGCGGCCTGTGATGTAAAGGAAGCCTTCGTCGTCGAAGCGCACCAGGTCGCCAGTACGGAACCAGCCGTCTTCCGAAAAGGCCTCCGCCGTCCTCACAGGGTCTTTGTAATAGCCGGAGAATACATTGTCGCCCTTTACCCAAAGTTCGCCGTCCACGACTTTCGTTTCCTGCCCGGGATAAATCTTACCTATCGAAGTAGGATGAGTTACTGCATCTGCATTGGCAGAAGTAAGGTTTGCGGTTTCGGTAAGGCCGTAACCAAAGCAGAATTCGACACCAAGTTTGGTAAAAATGTCCACAAGGCGCGGAGGAACATTGGCGGCTCCGGAGATAATCATGCGAAGGCTGCCGCCAAGGAACGGGGCGCCATACATTTTGACAAGACCGGCCAGAATGTCACAGATACCGGGAACAATCACCAGGATAGTCGGTTTAATGACCGGCAGCTTCCCTATCGTGGCCTTCATGTCCTCGCAAGTGAAAATGAGGTTTCCGGTATAGAAGCAGCCCATTGTTCCGGCTATGAGGCCGAACACGTGACTAAGGGGAAGTAAGGCTATATATCTGTGAACGCCGATAACCTTGCCGGGTTTGAAAATAGCGTTGTAGTTGCCCCTCATAAGAGCCCTGTGGCTGAGAACGGCGCCCTTAGGCGTTCCGGTGGTTCCGCCTGTAAAGAAAATGGCGGCAGGAGAATCGGGATCGACGGTTACGCTGGGAGCACCGGCATCTGCAATGCTTACGGCAGGCAAAACCTTGACACCCTGGAGCCCCTCTGTCAATGCCATAAATTCGTCACGCACAAAAATAGCGGCTATGTCGAATTTGGCACATAATCCGGCCACGGCGGGAGCGGGCAGGGATGCAGGAAAGTTCATAGCCACGTATCCTGCTGATGTAACAGCGAGGAACAACTCTATTGCATCCTGGCTATTGCGGTCGAAGATGGCGATATGGGCCCCTTTGGGAAGACCAAGTCCGAGAATAAACGCACGGCGACGGGCCACACGGTCTCCGAGTTCTTTGTACGAAATTGTGTCAACCTGATTGGAAAGAGCGGGCATATCAGCATACTCTTTGGTAAACCAGTCTGTGAATTCTCCCATGGTAGGAAGGTAAGGTATCCTTTCAAATTCCTCCTTGGGGAGCATGTTGTAGAAATACTCTGACATTGATATGTGGTTTAAGTTAAACGTGCAAATATAGGTAAAATCGTGGAAAATGCGTATCTTTGTATGCTATACATACGCGCACACGTAATGGGAAATTCCGGTGTCAAGCAAAGAATTGAAGAACTCAGGGCCGTTCTCCGCGAGAACAGCCGCAAATACTACGTGGACAACGCTCCAACCATGAGCGATCAGGAATACGATTTCCTGATGCATGAGCTGGAGGAGTTGGAAGCCCGGTATCCTGAGTTCCAGAGCCCCGACTCCCCCACACAGCGCGTAGGAAGCGACTTAGACGCGCCCTTCGGGGAGAATGCGGAACTGCAGACCGGCGCCGACTTTGTCAAACGGGCCCACCGGTATCCCATGCTGTCGCTGGGCAACACCTACAGTATCGGGGAGGTGGAAGAATTCGCCGCCCGTGCCGACAAGAGCCTGGACTTCCCGTTCACGTACTGCTGCGAACTCAAGTTCGACGGCACTGCTATTTGCCTCACGTACAGGGACGGCAAGCTCGTGCAGGCGCTCACGCGTGGCGACGGCGTGCAGGGCGACGATGTAACGGAGAACGTCAAACACATCACCAACATCCCCCAAACGCTGCATGGCGACTACCCCGCAGAATTTGAGATAAGGGGCGAGATACTGATGCCGTTCGCATCCTTCGACGCCCTGAACCGAGAGCGGGAAGACATAGGCGAGGCTCCGTTTGCCAACCCCCGCAACGCGGCGTCCGGATCCCTTAAGCTGGGCAATCCGGAGGAGGTCGGCCGCCGCGGCCTTTGGTGCACCCTCTACCACATTCCCGCACAAAGCATCCCGTTCGACACCCACGACGAAGCACTGGGCAAAGCGGCCTCATGGGGGCTGCCGGTCTCTGAGCACCGCCGCCTCTGCAAGAACATCGAAGATATACGCCGCTACATCGACCATTGGGACAAGGCCCGTCGCGACCTCCCTTTTGCCACTGACGGCATAGTCATAAAAATCAACGAACTGCAGGCTCAGAGGGCCCTGGGATATACTGCCAAGTCGCCCCGATGGGCGGTCGCCTACAAGTTCAAGGCGGAAGAGGCGTGCACTCCCCTGCTAAGCATCGATTATCAGGTCGGACGGACCGGAGCCGTCACCCCGGTGGCGAACCTCGAACCCGTACAACTGGGCGGCACCACTGTCAAGCGTGCCACGCTGGTCAACGAGGACCAGATAGCCTCCCTGGACATTCGCGTAGGCGACTCGGTATACGTTGAGAAGGGAGGAGAGATAATCCCCAAGATCACAGGCGTCAATCTGGCCCTTCGGCCTGCCGGAGCCGTGCCGCCGGAGTTCCCGAAACTCTGCCCCGACTGCGGTACGCCGCTGGTGAAGCAGGAAGGCGAGGCCAAGTGGTTCTGCCCCAACAGGGATGGATGCCCTACGCAGATAAAGGGGCGTATTGTCCATTTCATCGGCCGCAAGGCTATGAATGTGCTTGCCGGAGATGCGACGGTCGACCAGTTCTACGCCGCCGGCCTGGTACGTACGCCTTCCGACTTGTACCGCATCAACAAGTATCAGCTGCTGAGCCTCGAGGGCTGGCAGGACAAGTCGGCCCAGCGTTTCCTGGATTCGCTCGCACAGACGCGCGACGTGCCGTTCGAACGCGTGCTCTTCGCGCTCGGCATAAGATTCGTAGGAGAAAGCACTGCACGTGACATTGCCCGTCACTTCGGAAACATAGACGCCATTGCCGCGGCCGGCAAGGAGCAGCTGCTGGAGGTGTCCGAGGTCGGAGATGTTATCGCCGGCAGCGTGTACGACTACATGCACACCCCCGCCAACCTGGAGGAGATTGACCGCCTGAAAGCCGCAGGGTTGCAGTTTTCGTCCACCGCCAAAGCGGAATCCGCATCGGAAGCTCTCTCAGGCAAGACAATAGTGATTTCCGGCAATTTCAGCATATCGCGGGACGATATGAAAGAGCTGATCATTGCCAACGGAGGCAAGTGTACGGGATCGGTCAGCGGAAGCACGAGCTTTCTGCTGGCAGGCAGCAAGCCGGGTCCGGAAAAACTTCGCAAGTGCAGCCAGCTGGGCATCCCGGTGTTGTCGGAAGAGGATTTCCGGGCCCTGCTGCCGGACGCTCCGCAGAAAGAAGAGGTACAAGAATTGACTTTGTTTTAGTATATGGGAAGACTCACAGACTTGTTTACAGACCGCATCTGGTCTATCGACACAAACAAAGTCTCCCTTGTTTCCAAGGGTTATGCCCGCCTTGTCACCCTGATAAAGCTGGTCCGCATAACCATAAACACTTTTGCAGAAAACCGCATGGGCTTCCAGTGCGTTGCCCTCAGTTATTTCTCCACCCTCGCTCTTATTCCCCTGCTGGCGTTTACTTTCGCGATAACCGGTGGTATGGGACTCTCCGGCTACATCGATACCGCACTTGGCGTTTTTTCCGGATTTGTGGACAGCGACATGCTGGATATGGTCCGGGAGAAAGCCACCAACCTCATAGACATCGCCAAAGGCGGCTGGGTCGGAGTGATTGCCGCCCTGTCCTTTCTCTGGACTATATTATGGACCATGTTCCAGGTGGAGCGGGTATTCAACAACGTGTGGGGCATACGCAAGATACCGCGCAAGATTTACAAGCGATTCGGCTATTACGTCCTGGTGCTTATACTTACACCTTTCCTGGTAATCATATTCGGTACCGGTATTGCCTACTACGGTAACTTCACAAACCTTCTGGGCCTGGACCTTTCGGAACTCCGGTTCCTGCCCAAGTTCCTGGGTTATCTGGGCTTCTACATTATTGCAGCCCTTACGCTTTCCGTCATGTATAAATTCATTCCGGCCACGGAAGTGAAATATAAACACGCCCTGAGGTCCGCCGCGATTTCCGCACTGGTCTTCGTAGGCTTTCAGTACCTGTACCTGGAGACACAGGTATTCGTTGCCCGCTTGAATACGGTTTACGGAGTGCTGGCCGCCATCCCCCTCTTCCTCATATGGCTGAACTTCAGCTGGCAGATAATCATTTACGGAGCGGAACTTACTTACAGTTTCCAAAACGTCAAGAACTATGGCCTTCAGGAGGAAGGCTTGAAATGAGCGTGACTCTCAAAAAAGAATATGACTCCCTGATGGAGCTTGCACGCGGTCGCTGCCGTGACAAGCAGGAAATGGAAATGATACGCAAGGCCTACGAATTCGCTTCGGAGGCGCACAAGGGCGTCCTGCTCCATTCCGGCCAGCCTTTCGTGCTGCATTCGGTAGAGGTCGCCAAGATTGTAGTGGCCAACGTCGGACTGGGCTATAAGTCCATCTGCACATCCCTGCTGGTGGACGTGGTAGAGCAGACCGACTACACCGTGGAACATGTTCGCAGCATGTTCGGCGACAAGATTGCAGAACTGGTTGAAGGTCTTGTCAACATCAACATAATACTGGACACGGAAGTTGTCCTCGGCCCTTCCGGCTTATACAACGAAGACGCTCAGGCCGAGAGCTTGAAGCGCATGTTGCTCAGCATGGGCGGCGATATACGCGTAGTGCTGATAAAACTCGCCGACCGCCTGGAATGCATGCGCAACCTGGACGACATGCCGGAGGGCAAGCGCGAAAAGGTACTCGCCGAGACCATGGGCATATTCATCCCTCTGGCGCACCGCCTGGGTCTTTACAGCATAAAGTCGGAATTGGAGAACATCTGGCTGCGTTATGTGCATCCGGACGAATACAACGAAATTGTAAAGCTTACGGACAGCGGGCTTGCAGACCGCATCAAGGAACTGGACGACTTTATCGAGCCCATAGCCGGCGCCCTGCTGGAGAAGGGTTTCCGCTTCGCAGTCAAGAAGCGCATCAAGACACCGTACTCCATCTGGCACAAGATGAAGACCAAGCATGTGCCGTTTGAGCAGATTTACGACCTGTATGCCGTGCGCATCATATTCGATCCGGAGACGGATGACATAGTTAAAGAGCGCGACAAGGCTTTCGTCATCTATTCCACTGTCACTTCTCTGTACAAGGGCAAAGACAGCCGGTTCCGCGACTGGATACGTCATCCCAAGAAAAACGGTTATGAGGCCCTTCACATGACCGTCATGAGCAATGGCGGCATCTGGGTGGAGGTGCAGGTGCGCTCACGAAGGATGGACGACATCGCAGAGAAGGGTATTGCCGCCCACTGGGCCTACAAGGACGACGGATACCTTTCCGAGGCCGACACCCAGATGGACCGCTGGCTGGCCAAGGTGCAGGAAATACTCAACGGCGACAGCATTGACGCCCTGGAACTCCTCGACCTTGTACAGGACAATTTCAGCAACAGCGAAATAGTTGTTTTTACTCCGAAGGGCGAGCAGCGCAGTATTCCCAAAGGATCCACGGCCCTGGACTTTGCGTACAAGATTCACACTAAAGTGGGCAACCACGCCATTGCAGCCAAGGTCAACCAGAAACTCGTTCCGTTGTCCAAGACTCTCAGGTCCGGCGACCAGGTGGAGATAATTACCGCCGTGAACGGTACGCCCAAGCCGGAGTGGCTCACATTCCTCAATACACGCAGCGCAAAGCGCAAGTTGATGGAGTGGCTTAGGGAGAATGCGCCCAAGGAAGCAGGCCTTGCCGAACAGCTTCTCAAAAACGGCGGCGAAGAAGAGCCTGATGACCTGCCATTCAAGATAAGCCTGCGGGGGCACAACCGCCCCGGCCTGGCGGAAGAAATAGAGAACGCACTTAAAAAGATCGACGGAATTGACGGCGTCGTAATTAGTAACGTATGATAAAGAGATTCCTGCCTTTGATTATTTCGGCGGCCATTTTCCTGCCGATGATATTCATTCACTCCTGCGCCAACACGACGCAGTCTCCTACCGGCGGCGACAAAGATACCATCCCACCTCTTATCATCGATATCAATCCCCTTCCCGGAGCAGTCAACGTGCCTGTCCAGGGGTCCAAGATAATCTTCCGCTTCGATGAGTATGTCACCATAAAGAATCAGAAGAACATATTCCTGTCCCCTCCTCCGGAGAAGCCGATCAAGGCACGTATAAAGGATAAATACCTTGTAATCACTTTCGAGTCGCCCCTTGATTCCAATACGACCTATACCCTGAATATGACTGACGCCCTGGCGGACAATAACGAGGGCAACATGTTTCCCGGATATACTTACGTGTTCTCCACCGGCCCCGTCATAGATTCCCTGCTGCTCACAGGAAAGGTTCAGGACTGCAACACCCTGCGCCCTGTAAAGGGAGCGACAGTAATGCTGTACAAAGACCTTTCCGATTCTGCGGTATTCCTGAAACGCCCTGCAGCGGCTGTAAAAACCGACGACTGGGGGTATTTCTGCCTGCCTTATCTGGCCGATACCCTGTACCGTCTGTATGCAATCAAGGACGAATCCGACAACAACATATATGATCCGGATACGGATTTGATTGCTTTCATTGATTCGGCCGTCAGACCTGCAGTAAGGGTTGTGGACACATTGCCGGAAATGCTTAAATACGACATGACCGACACCCTCATGTGCGAGGCGCGCCGTGTGGATTACAAGATGCGGCTGTTCAGGGAAAAGCCCTCGAAACAGTATCTTGTAAACAAAGTCAGGACGTCGGACCGTGCGGCGTATATTACTTTCCAGGCCCCTTATGCCTGGATAGACTCTCTGTGGTTCAGGGGATACAAAGCAGACCAGGTAATCTCCCAGTTTAATACGCTTCAAGACAGCCTGGAGCTTTGGGTGAACAGCCGCAAGCCGGCTCCGGACACCCTTCATCTTTTCGTGAATTACCGCAAGACAGACTCCCTTGGCCGCTTGCAGCCTGCAATGGAGCATCTGAAGCTTACCATGCCCGAAGGAAAGAGACTGCTCCATAAAAAGACCCGCAAGAACATAAAGCAGGAAGATACCACTTGTGTATTCAAGCTTACGGCGAAGCCTGAAACCGTCGAGCAGAATGGCTTCGAACTGGAGTTCACATACCCCATTATATACGAGCGATTCGATTCCCTTGTATTCCGCTACCGTAATCCAAAGCAAAAGGAATTTACCGGCGAAGTAACGGTCGAGCAGGACACAAGCAACTTGCGCCGCTACATCATCCGGCCTAAGGAGGCGATGCTCCCCGGTTATGAATACACACTGAAAGTGCCTCACGAGGCATTCCGGGACATCAACGGTTTCTGGTCGGACAGCACCGAAGTTAAAGTCAGCCTGCCCACGGACGAGAAGCTCAGCTTGCTGAAAGCCAATCTGACAGGAGTAGACAAGAAGGTTATCGTTGATCTGCTGGACGAAAAGCGTAAAGATATTCTCCGCCAGTACATAATCGACCATGACTGTACTCTGCTGTTCCCTTACCTGAAGGAAGGCAAATACTCCATTCGTGTCACGGACGACGGAAACCGCAATTCCATAGTGGATACCGGATCTCTGCTGGAGCACCGCCAGCCTGAGGCAGTAGTCTACTTTACAATAGGAGACAAAGACTACATAGAGATTCCACAAAGTGCGGAAGTGGAGCAGGAAATCAACGTTAAAAACCTGTTCGCCCAATGAAAAGAATTCTGATCATATGCGTAATGCTAGCCTCCTGCGGCATGCTCAGGGCGCAGACCGATTCGCTGATATACACGCCCGAGTATCTGGATACCGTTAACGTCAAGCGGGCCACTTCAATTAACGACTATCATATGATTGGCGTTAACTACGGCGTTACTTTTTCTACGGTGTTCTTCAATCCCGCAAAGATGGGGACTACTTTCCGCTTTCAGCCCACGTATTTCTCGCTGATGTACACACACCACGAGAAAATGTTCAACTATATCCCCTATTTCGGTATTACGGCAGGCGTTTCGCTCTGGCATTCCGGAGTTAAGTTCGAGATGGATCCGGACTCCGGCTATCCGCTGGGCTATGTTGACGGAGCAACGGACGTTACGATGAAAACCATCGAACTTCCTGTAATGATGCAAATGCATTTTGACACGGCTCCCGTGAAGATTCTCGCCAATCTTGGCGGCTATGTCGGCTACAGGCTATCCATTGAAAGAAGCGGACAATGGCTGGACGAGGATTATACCAACAGCTTCAGGGATTATGAGTATCGATTCGACTATGGTCTCATGGGCGGCGCCGGTCTCGGTTTCATGTTCGACCCCATAGAAATTCATTTAAACCTCCTCGGCCGGTGGAGCCTGCAGAACCTGTACGAACCCGATTATTACAACGAGGTATTCCATCCGTACAATACTTATTACTACCGTTACGCCAATCCTATAGACGTATCGGTTACCGTGGGCGTTTACCTGCAGCTGACCAAGCGTACCGGCAAAACCACCAGACAAATTAAACAAGAAGCAAGGGATATCGTATATGGAACGGTTGAAAACGATTGAAGTCAAAGTCGGTGACAAGCTTGTCATAGGCGGCGGAGCGCCCGTCGTGGTTCAGACCATGTGCAACACCCATACCTCCGATGTGGAGGCCACGTTATCGCAGTGCCTCGGCCTTGCTGCCGCAGGTGCGCAGATGATAAGGATCACCGTGCCCGGAATGCAGGATGTCCCCGCACTGGCGGAAATACGCCGAAGGCTGCATGAGGCCGGCTGCTTCACGCCGCTGGTAGCCGACATACACTTCTCTTCCGATACTGCCATTGCGTGCGCTGAAGTGGTAGAAAAGGTCCGCATCAATCCGGGCAATTTCCACCCGGACCATGAAACTGCACGCCGTAAGTTTTCTGAGTTTTTGGAAGTATGCCGCAAACATGGCACTGCAGTCCGCGTCGGGCTGAACCATGGTTCGCTTGGCAAATACATTACGGAGCTTTACGGAAATACGCCATACGCCATGGCCAGAGCTGCCATGGAATGGCTGCAGATGTGCATAGACGCATCTTTCTTCAACGTCGTCGTGTCCCTGAAGGCCTCCAACACTATAGTCATGGTTCAGGCCTACCGTGAGCTGGTAAAGCTCATGAAAGAAAGCGGACACATTTTCCCCCTGCACCTTGGCGTTACGGAAGCCGGCAACGGTGAGGCCGGACGAATCAAATCCTGCGTTGGCATAGCCTCCCTTTTACGTGAAGGAATAGGCGATACAGTACGCGTCTCTCTTACGGAACCTCCTGTTAATGAGCTGCCTGTCGCACGTTACCTCGCATCACGCTTCAGCCATGTCAGCGGTCCCCTCCCGAAACCCGATGCCATGCTTGACGCAGCTATAGAATGGGGGCCTAAACTGCTTGACCGCGAGATTGACGAGATACCCGCGTCTGCAGGCGTCGAGCCTCACCTGGCCGACGAGATAATGCAGGCCGCCAGGCGACGCTTTTATCGCCCCGAATATATTGCCTGCCCCGGTTGCGGCCGCACCATGTACAATCTGGAGGAAACCTTCGAAGAAGTAAAGCGCCGCACCTCTCACCTTAAAGGCATGGTGATAGCCGTTATGGGCTGTATAGTCAACGGGCCCGGCGAGATGGCGGATGCCGACTGGGGATACGTAGGTGAGGGCGGAGGCCGGGTCACTATTTACCACAAGAGCGAGCCGGTCCTTAAGCATGTGCCAGACAGGGATGCCATAGACAAACTGCTGGAGCTTATAGAAGCCAACGGCATTTAGTCGACGTACAGCAGCAGGCCTTTCAAATATTCCCCCTCGGGATGATAGATATTAACCGGATGGTCTCCGCCCTGGCAGAGCCGTCCGATTATTCTTACCCTGCGGCCGGTCTGCGCAGCAGCACTGAAGACGAGCTCGGCAAACGCAATCTTATCTACTACCTGAGAGCAGCTGAAAGTGAATACCAGGCCGCCGGGAGCCACTTTAGAGATCGCGGCAGCATTGAGCCTCTGATAGGCGCGGAGAGCATTCTTGAGGACTCCCCTGTGCTTGGCGAAAGCAGGCGGATCCACTATCATCAGGTCGTACTTCCCTTCTTCTACCTGAGCCAGGTAATCAATGGCGTCGCAACAAAGCGAACGATGCTCTCCGCCAAAGCCGTTCAAGGCAACGTTACGGTCGACCATAGCCATGGCTTTGGCTGACGAGTCCACGCTGTCTACTGATACAGCCCCGCCCCTGAGTGCATAAAGACTAAATCCGCCGGTATAACAGAAAAGATTGAGTACACTGCGTCCTGCAGCATACTTGCCCACCAGGGCGCGGTTGTCCCTCTGGTCCAGGAAGAAGCCGGTCTTCTGGCCTTCCACCCAATTTACAATAAACTTACAACCGTTCTCCTGAACGGTTGTCTCGCCTGACTCGAAGCCGGGTGCCTTATACAGATAGCCGTCTATCAGTTCCAGCCCAGCCTTGAAAGGGGCCGTACCCGAACTCTTGTCGTAAACAGCTTTAAGATTATTTCCAAATACTGCCTTGAGGGCCTCGCATATTTTCCCCTTGGATCGGAACATTCCAGCACTATGGGCCTGCATTACGCATACGCCGTCATACCAGTCGATAATCAGGCCGGGCAGCCCGTCCCCCTCTCCGTGGACCAGGCGGAAACAGTTCGTATCGGCCGACGGCAAACCCATTGCCTGCCTGGCCTCGAAAGCGGCCGCAACTGCATTCTCCCAGAAATCGGGGGCCTGCGGGTCACCGGAGAAGCTGAGTATCCTTACGGCTATGGAGCCTATCTGATAATGGCCTGAGGCCAGAAAACGGCCGTCACAATCGTGTACGGCAACCAGATCGCCTTCTGCGGGAGAGCCTTGTATCTGAGCTATCGCTCCGGAGAACACCCACGGATGAAAGCGGCGCAGAGACTCATCCCTGCCCCTTTTCAGTATTATCTTGACCATTTTCTGCTGGTTTCTTCTTTCTGCGATGACGTTTGCGCTTGGAAGTCCCGGCGCGCGCCTTTTCTGCCGCAATATTGGCCTCCTTGCGTTCTACGGCGGCCTCATGTGCCAGTCTGTCCTGCGGCGGCAGCAGTTCTTCCGGCGAAAGCGGATGTTTTTCGCACTCCTGGAGCTTCAGGTACATCTCCCGGCACACCCAGGCATCGGTAGCGGCATAATTGCATTGCGACGGGCTGAGTTCGGGGGCCTCCCAGTTGGAGAGCTGCTGTGCTTTGGAGATGCGGCAGCCGAGTATGTTGGCCGCCAGCTTCTTAACGCTTTTGTCCCTTATTCCCCACTCCCATGCGATCTTTTGCAAATCCACAAAGCCGGCCGGCTCGAACTTATGCAGTTTCTGAAGGCCATGTATATCATCGAGCACGGCGGCGCCCACCTTAACTATGTTATTGGAAGACAGCACGCTGCATAGAGAGCGTCTCATTCCCAGGTCCTGTACGCGGAACAGATATGCCCTCTTGGGGCCTGAAAGCTGAAGAAGGGCTACACCGTGATTGCGCTGCCCGGGGGAAAACACCGGACGGCTTTCCGTATCGAACCCAAGAACTTTCTGTCTCTTCAGGTAGAAGATGGCGCGCTCGTATTCCAGTCCGGCTTTGCTGATTACCTTTATCTCACCCGGGAAGGCACCGAGCGGCATATTCTCTATTTCGGCGGCTTCTACACTAATCTTGAACATTCTCTGAAGGAATCAAAAGGAACAGCTTGTCGCTGGTGTCGGGAGCTGATTTAACCACATATGAGACAGAGGCTGGAAGTGCAATCCTGTGGGTAAACAGGCTGCGGGACCTAAGCATGTCGTAACATGTCTCCATGGTTATTTCCGAAGAGAAAAATAACTTGAAATCCGGTGAGAGAAGCTTGCCGTACAGCAGATAATCCTCACGGTTGAAATCCCTGATAGCCTCAAGTTCATCGTTGACCGACGCCATATCTACACTCCAGTCATCAATCAAGATGGCGTCCAGCGGCGCTTCGTTTCCTGCCTGCAAATAGGCATCGAGAAAAGCCGAAAGGGCATTCCCGTTTGCAGGAGAGGCAGCTGTAAAACAGTGGGCTCCAACAATGTCTTTCTCCCTGGCCTTATATTCGAACAGTGCAGGGTACACACCACTTGCAATATGGGTGGAATCGCACAGGAGACCGGTGTTGAAATACTTCTTTTCCCCTGCCAGGGCAGCATCCAGGAGCAGGTCAGTGGGCGAAATGACGGGCACCTTGCATCCAGTCAGCGTGAAAAGAGTGTCGATATCGAACTTGCCCTCGAACATAAGCCATGGATCCGCCAGAATTATCATCTTGGCCGGATTCTTGGGCTTGTTGCCGTCAATGTCGTAGATGCTTATGTTGCAAGACGGAGAAAGGGCCGCAAGGGCATACCGCACTGCAAGCCCCCTGAGGGCCACCGACCCGTATTCGGACGAATAGGCTTCATACGGGGTAAAGGCTGAATCGCATATGCCGGCAAAGGTCTCTCCCGCAAAATCTTTAAGACCATCGCTCTGTATCCTGCCCCTGGCATTATCACGTACGTCGCATTCGATAAACTCATTGCTTATCATATCGCAGGATCCGGGTGTGCCCACAATGTAAATATCACCGGAGGCGGGTACTTTTGCGAAGCCGGCAAGCATTACGTGTTCGGGACTGTCAGTGTCAGAAGCGATAGTCTTTACGAAACCAATGGTATCCCTTCCGGCCTCTTTCACGGTACATGAAGAGGCGGACAAAAATGCCAGAAGAATCAGAATATTACGTTTCATTACGCTCTCTATCAAAAAACAACGCAAGATAGCTAGAATTTTGCAAATTTCCGTATATTTGTAACTCATTGAGTGAAGAATAATGAAGAAGTTATTGATTATGCTGGCGCTCGGATTTGTCGCCGCAGCCGCTTACGCTCAGCCTAAGCCTGCAATACAACTCCCCGATTATCAATTCACAACGGTAAAGGCCAATCCCATTACTTCTGTAAAGAATCAATACCGCAGCGGTACCTGCTGGGCATTCTCGGGCATAGGATTCTTCGAGTCCGAGGCAATCCGTATCAACAAGATCACCGATACTCTCAAGTATCCCGACTTCTCCGAGTTTTACGTAGTCAGCAACTCATACTATGAGAGGGCTATAAAGTACGTCCGCCTGGACGGCAAGCTCAACTATGCCATCGGCTCCGAGGGCGACGACGTGCTGGACGTCATCCGTGACCATGGTATCGTACCCAATGTTGCCATGCCCGGCCTTAACTATGGCACCGAGCTGCCGGTTACCGGTGAAATGGACGCTATGCTTCACGGCATGGTTGACGCTGTTGTAAAGAACCCCAACAAAACCCTCTCCACTGCATGGAAAAGGGCTATCCAGGCTGTTCTCGACGAGTATCTCGGCAAGCAGCCCAAGTCATTCATGGTAAACGGAGTTCAGTACACTCCTGCAAGCTATCGCGACGCCCTGAAAATCAACCCCGCAGATTACGTTTCCCTTACAAGTTTCACCCATCATCCGTTCTACACCAAGTTCGCAATCGAAGTAGAAGACAACTGGCGCTGGGACGAGGCATATAACCTCCCCATCGATGAGTTTATGGCTGTTCTGGATAACGCAATCAACAACGGCTACACTGCTTCCTGGGGCGCTGACGTAAGCCATCCCGGCTTCACCCGGAACGGTCTTGCGATTTTCATTGACGTAGAGGCCACCAATAGCGCTGGTTCAGACCAGGAGCGCTGGGTAGGCAAAGCTGACGGAACGCCCAGTGCACCGTCCATCAAGGTTGTGGAGGCCGTTCCCACCCAGGAGTCCCGCCAGACAGACTTCGACAACAAGACCATGACCGACGACCACGGCATGCAGATTTACGGTATTGCAAAGGACCAGGACGGCAAGAAATACTACATGGTCAAGAACTCATGGGGCGAGACCGGTAAGTACAAAGGTTTGTGGTATGCCACAGAGGCCTATGTCAAGGGTCAGTCTCTTGACATTATGGTCCACAAGGATGCCATCCCCAAGGATATTAAGGCTAAGCTCGGCATTAAGTAATTTATGAAGCGGTATATTCCCGATATGATAACCTCGATGAATCTCCTCTGTGGGGTCATCGGGGTTATTTTTGCATTTAAAGGCCGTCCGGACTATGCGTTTATCTTGATGCTGGCTGCATCCGTAGCCGATTTTATGGACGGTTTTGCAGCCAGGCTGCTGAATGCATATTCCGATTTGGGCAAGGAGCTGGATTCTCTCAGCGACATGGTTTCCTTCGGCGTCCTTCCTGCCGTTATGCTGTACAACTGCTCACGTACCTGCATGTTCGGGGAGAGCTGGGTGTGCTGGGTGCCTGTTCTGATTGCTCTGTGCAGTGGCCTCAGGCTTGCAAAATTCAACGTAGACAGCCGTCAGGCATCGGGCTTTCTTGGCCTCCCTACTCCGGCATGCGCGTTGATTGCAGGCTCGCTGTGCTATTTCGTGGCCGTTGAGCCCGGATCTTTCCTTGCCACCTGGTGCGCAGGCCCGGTTTTCATTCCCGTACTCAGCGTTTGTCTTTCCGCCCTGCTTGTGTGCTCCGTCCCCATGTTCTCGTTCAAGTTCCATGCAGACGATCCGCAAGTGCTGAAAAACAAAAGGATGGCGTTTGCATTTGTGGTGCTTGCCGCCATCCTTGTAGTTGTATTCTGCCGCCTGGACTGGTCGCTCATCGTACTGCTGAGCCTGACCGCCTACGTGCTCAAGAATCTGGTGTACGCTATTGCGAAGATTTAGCTTCGTAACTGGCTGCCGCCTTCTTCATCTTTTCAACACGTTTCTCGGTCTGAGGATGAGAAGCGAACATATGGGCCACCATGCTGGTTGAACTGCTCCCCGAAAGGGCGAGCAGTTTGTTTAATGCATTTTCCATACTGTGGGGGCTGTATCCCCTCTGGATGGCGAATTCGAATCCGTGTTGGTCTGCTTTGTATTCCTGGGCCTGGGAGAACTGGGCGCTCACCAGAGCTTCCCCCATATCACCGAGGAGCGTTGCCACGAGAGCTCCATATGAACCGGCAGATCCAACCACATCGCGGGCGGCTGAAGCAATATATGCATTCTTGAGGGCTTTCTTGGTGTCCTGATGGGTCACATGGCCGAGTTCATGTCCTATGATAGCCACAAGCTCCGAGTCGTCCATGACGTCCATAAGGCCCGAATAAACCCTTATCGAACCGTCACCGCAAGCGAAAGCATTGATCTCGTCTGTCTTATAAACCTTGTAGTTGACAGGAACGCCGTCAAAGCTGTCAACCCCTTTAAGGAGGCGGGCCAGTCGGTTTTGGTAGCTGCTGCCTGCAAGGGTGTTCTGTGCATCCAGAGACACGACGGTCTGCTGTGAGAGGGCCACTATCTGCTCGTCGGTAATGCTGGCGGCAGTAATTGTCTTTCCGGCTGCAGAAGCAAGCCCTTCAGGATTCCACTGAATTTGGGAAAGAATTGAGCAGCTGCACAAAGAAACAACTGAGAAACAGATGATTAACAGTCTTTTCATATTGTATTACTTTAGTTCTTCTATCATTGCACGCGCAACGGCACGGGAGGCGCCGCTGCCTCCAAGTGCCTTGCGTATCAGGGCATATCCAGCTTTCATGTCATTGCGATAATCTTCATCGTCAAGCAGCTTCCGCACCTCTTCTTCTACCGCCTGCAGGTTAAAATCGCCCTGAATAAGTTCGCGGCATACCTGCCTGCCCAGACACAAGTTTCCCAAAGATACGAATTTTATTCGACGACGCACACCAAAAAGCTTATCGGCCACAAAAAAAGTGAGGGCGCTGCTGCTCCAGCATACGACCTGGGGCGTATCGGTAAGGGCCGCCTCAAGCGACGCAGTGCCGGAATTCACTATCGCAGCCTTTGCGTATTTCAATATGTCGTACGTACGGCCGAACAGCACGCTCACGTTGCTGCGGCCGTCAATATAAGGGGCGTAGTCCTCCGGTGCAGCAGAAGGAGCTCCGGCCACCAGAACCTTCATGCCGATTCTGTCTGCCACCTCCATGCACACAGGCATCATGCGGCTGATCTCAGCGTTGCGCGAACCGGGCAGCACAGCGAGATACTCTTCCTCGCATGGGCGTACGTATTCATGGCAGTCGACCGCATCCAGGAGCGGGTTGCCCCTGAAGACGAAAGGTATCCCCTGCTTCGAGAAATACTCCTCTTCGAAGGGAAATACGACGAACAGCTTGTCTACCCATGCTTTGATCTTGCGGTTCCTGCCAGGTCGTGAGGCCCAGGTCTTCGGGGCGATATAGTAGAGCACCTTCATCCCCCTTTCGTGGCAGAATCGGGCGATCTGGAGGTTGAACCCGGGATAATCTATGAGGATGACGGCATCCGGCTTCCAGGCGGCTATGTCCTGTTTGCAGAACTCCAGGTTGCGCTTCAGCCGGCCGGCCTTGGCAAGCACTTCGGCTATGCCCATCACGGCGCCGTCTTTATAATGTCTTACGGGAGCAATACCTCCCGCCGCTTCCGACATCAGGTCGCCTCCCCAGAAACGGAATGCCGAACCGGGGTCTTCCGCTTTGAGGCCCTTGAGCAGGTTGCTGCCGTGAAGGTCTCCGGAGGCCTCTCCTGCTATCAGATAATATCGCATAGGCGGGCCAGTTCTTCCCGGTCGGTTCCGTAGATGTTCTCCGGGGTGATGGTCACGTACCCCTGGGCCATCAGCAGATGGTCTGCGTCCGCCGGATTGTCGTCATCGCTCACGAAGTCACCGGCCATCACGTAGAGAGACTCGTCCGGCTGCTTGGTATCGGCATACGCCCTGGCAGCAAAAGACTGGCTCAGGCCCCTGGATTCCAGGAATTCAGGCACATACGGCATATACTCCCTCTCCCAGTGGGCGTATCCGACGCTCGCCGGCACTATGCCTTTTATCTTGTCTGCGGGCAAATCCGGGAAATTGATGTTGTAGAACGAACCCCTGCGCTTGTTGAAATTCGGAAGGAGTTTGTTCAGGATTCCGGGGAGCAATTGCTCTATGGCGGAAAAATCGGCGTCCTCGGCAAAGGAATCCAGGCTAACGCCGATGGAATGGATTCCGTTGAGCGTGCCTTCTTTCACTGCGCCTATGGTACCGGAATACAAAGTTGCAGTGGCGGCGTTGTTTCCGTGATTTATACCGGAAACCACGAGGTCCGGCTTCTTGGGATACATGACATTATCCAGGCCGAATTTCACGCAGCTTGCGGGAGTGCCGTCAAGGTACCACCAGTCTTCCCCTGGAAGAGTCTGTATATTTCTGACGGCAATGGGCTTGAATCCCATGGTAACTGCCATCGACATGCCGCTCTGGGCTGTTTTGGGAGCAACTATAGTCAGGTCTCCGAAAGGCTTCAGAGCACGCACCAGGCAGTGCAGACCGCGGGCCTGGTATCCATCGTCGTTGGTAACAAGAATTTTCATGTATCTTTTTATTGCAAATATAATTGATTTCTAGTAAATTTTTGATAAATTTGCGCCGCCAAACAGGACAAAAATATTGTTAAATTTTTTATAAACACAAAAATGGTTAAACTTGGTATTAACGGATTTGGCCGTATCGGCCGCATGGTTTTCCGCGCCGCTGTTGAGAATTTCCCTAATGACATTCAGGTTGTAGGTATCAATGACCTCCTCGATCCTGATTATCTCGCTTACATGCTCAAGTACGATTCCGTACACGGAGAGTTCAAGCACGACATCATAGTTGACGGCAACTATCTTATCGTTGACGGCAACAAGATCCAGGTCTTCTGCGAGAAAGATCCTGCAAACATCACTTGGGGTGCTCTGAATACCGACGTAGTCGTCGAGTCTACCGGTTTCTTCCTCACCGCCGAGCTGGCAGAGGCCCATATCAAGGCCGGCGCCAAGAAGGTTATCATGTCCGCTCCTTCCAAGGATGCTACCCCGATGTTCGTCTACGGCGTAAACCACAAGACCTACGCTGGCCAGACCATCATCTCCAACGCTTCCTGCACCACCAACTGCCTTGCTCCTATCACCAAGGTGCTCAATGACAGCTTCGGTGTCGTCCGTGGCCTTATGACCACCGTTCACGCTGCAACCGCAACCCAGAAGACCGTTGACGGTCCTTCCAAGAAGGATTGGCGCGGTGGCCGCGGTATCCTCGAGAACATCATTCCTTCCTCCACCGGTGCTGCAAAGGCTGTCGGTAAGGTTCTCCCTGAACTCAACGGTAAGCTTACCGGTATGAGCCTCCGCGTTCCTACCTCCGACGTCAGCTTCGTCGACCTCACCGTCGAGCTTGCAAAGCCCGCTACCTATGAGGAGATCTGCGCTGCCATGAAGGCCGCATCCGAGGGTGAACTCAAGGGAGTTCTCGGTTACACCAACGAGGCCGTGGTTTCCACCGACTTCCGAAACGATGCCCGCACTTCCATCTTCGATGAGAAGGCCGGTATCCAGCTCGATCCTACCTTCGTGAAGGTTTGCGCATGGTACGACAACGAGTGGGGTTACAGCAACAAGGTTCTCGAGATGGCAAAAGTCATCACAAAGTAATTATTGCTAGTTGTGATTTTTAAGGGCGGCCTTTTCGGGTCGCCTTTATTTGTTATTATCTCCTGGCCGCGACCATCTGTGGCTGTTTCGCCATCTTAAGGGGATACAGCGACATTTTGCCCCCGTAAATGTCGCCTGCTTATTGTTTTTGTGGCAACCGGAGACGTTTTGACCCCCGAAATGTCGCCACCCCCTGTTGCATTATCGATGAATAATCATCATCTTTGTAATGATCGGCGACAAAATGCCGTGATTATAGACTATGAAGACTTCCGTTGTTGTGGGCAAGCCCGTGGCGCCCAACTCTTTTCAAGAGAAAGAAAGACAATGCCGGGCACTTTTTGATTCTGTTATTCGGAGGGGCTTGTCGTTCTGGCATGTCTGTACTCCTGGAACTTTCCAGCAAATCATTTTCGAATCACCTGCCGATTACGAATTCGGTATGGTGACAGCAGCCACAGCATCTTATGACACCGGTGTGAAGATAATAACCTTCGAGTTAATGAGCAATCACGTGCATTTCGTTGTTTATTGCAAGGCAAAAGAGAACGCGGTGAGTTTTCTCGAACTCTATAGGAAGAGGCTAATCAGATATTTCCGGAACCAAAAACGCGTTATTGATCTGTCTCACTTCTATTCGGAACCAATTGCTATTGAGACTTTGGAATCACTGCGTAATCAGATAGTATACACAAATCGCAACAATTTCGTGGTAGATCCCAGCCAAACACCGTTCTCATTTCCCTATGGAGCGAATGCGTTTTTCTTTAATCCCTTTGCCAAAGCCATTCAGGGGTGCTCGTTCGGCACACTGTCTTTGCGGTCAAAAATCAGGCTGATTCACTCAAAGGAAACAGATTATCCGGATGCTTTTATGGTTACAGGAAGTCACTTTACGCCACCTTCTTTCTGTGATATTTCGCTGGGAGAAAAGATTTTCCGTGACGCTAGACACTATATGTACAAACTGACGCGCGATGTAGAATCATATAAAGAACTTGCTGCTTTACTCAGTGATGTGGATTACTATACCGATGATGAGTTAGTCACTATAGTATATTCTATTTGCCGCGAGAAGTACGGCTCGTCAAAGCCATCGCTGCTCCCTGTTCAGCAAAAAGAGGAGTTGGCCGGCATACTGCATTATGAATATCGTGCGGACAATCGAAAAATAAGCCGTTTGCTGCAGTTCCCCATTCAAACACTTAACGAAAAATTCCCGTAGCGGTCGGTTCTGCTTGAGTAGGTAACGATTTGCCCCTTCAAACGTCGCTAACTATGTTTTTTTGCGGCGGCCGGTGACGTTTTGAACCCCGAAATGCCGCCATCTATTTGTTTTTCGTATATTTGCCACTGCTATGATTTCTATTGAGAAATATACTGGGGAACTGACGGAGTATCTGCTGGAGGTCACTACCGGCGGAGGCTATCTGAAGGGTGAACTGCTGTCGTCGCCCGATATTGATGAGGCGTGGATGAATTATGCCGCCGGGATTTGCGCCGACGCCGTCCACAACTTCAACGAGTATCCTGAGTTCTGCTTTGCATGCGCCGGATATCTGGGGATGGCCGTGGCGCATCTGTGGGACAAGGACTGGCAACTGAACAAGGATAAACCGTATTCCTTCTTCCAAGGCCCCCACGGCTTCGATGACATGGACGATCACATCACGGTGAACATCCTCAGGGAAAAGAAACGCAGCGTCGCCGCCATGGAGTCATGCTCTTTCGCCGCTAATCACTTCCTCTATAAGTCCGGTGCCGAACCCGGTACCGCCGAGGCGTACCGCCTCTTCCTCAAGACCATGGACGTCATGTACCGTCTCGGCGCCGCAATCGAACTCTGCCGCCTTGGGTCTCGCCTGGAGAAGACCGGGTATCCTCAATAATTATTGTCACTCACACACGCTGAATTGCGAAAAGAACAAGTGCAATACCTATCAATGAATAGAAGATAAGGGCCGCGGCCAGGTAAAACAAGCCAGTCTTTAATGTCAGCATGAATGCCTGCCTGTTACCGATCTTGAGCATCTGGCGCAAATCTATGAAAAGAAGGGCGCCCATGACAAGCAAGCCCAGTTCCGACTCGCTTCCGAAGGAAAGCAGGAGAGCCAGGAACATAAAAATGCAAAACTGACATAGGACGTAGGCCGAGGCTGCCGCAGCTCCTGAGAAGCTGATATTGTATTTATGCAGTAAAATAGCCAGGGCCATCCACATGAACAGGAAATTACCAAGGAAGACAGGTATTCCTTTTCCGCGAATATCCCCTTCTATGGCTGCCAAAGATGCCTTCCAGGGAGTATCTACCGCCTCGGGATACAAGTCAAGATGCGTTACAAGAACAGCTTGTGAGATGGTTTTGAAAACGGACTTCACAATTCGGCCCCTTTGTGCATTTCCGGCTGTACTGTCCACAAAAGCATTAACGTTGTTTATACCGTCAAGTAGACTGTCCGTGAAATCGTTCCGTACAGATCCAGGTTGAACAACTGCCAGAAGAAGTGTGAAGACGGAGTAAAAGACAAGGAGGGCTGTGAAAGGTGCCAGGTAATACTCATGTTTGCCGCGCATGATATAATCCCTCATCATATATCCCGGCCTCAGCAGCAAATGGGCGAAAGTGCGCTTCCCGTCATTGTTCATAAAGGGGATGGCTTCTTTTGCGCCCATATAAACACCCTCTTCCCGCTTGACGGCCTTATGGGGTTTGCGCCAGGGAATATAGCCTAATTCATTGTATATGGCCCACAGGCGCAGCCTTGCACGTATCCTGTTCTTAGTCATTGTAAGTGCTTTATGTTTAGTACCTTCCTACGAAATCGGCGACCAGTTTAAAAACCGGCTCGTAGCTGTCGAAGACTGCGTTCTTCCAGGTGTCGAAAATGGTATGGTAGTAAGGGAAGGCGTCTCCCTCCTGATTCTCCAGAAAGATACAGGGAACGTGCCTCTGCGCGAAGGGATAGTGGTCGCTGTTACCGGCCAGGGGTCCTCTGTTCAGGCTCTTAAAGTAATGAGCTTCGCCATTGATCGCCTCGAACAGTTTATAGCCGCGCAACCCCTCGTCGCTAACCTCGCAATACTGAACGGGATTGTTGTCCCCTATCATGTCCAGGTTGAACAGGTACTTTATCTGGTTAAGCGGGGCCAGGGGATGCTCCGCATAGAACTCGGAGCCGCGCAAATTTGCATCTTCGCCGGAGAATGCGATGAAGTACATGTCATAGGCCGGCTTGTGCTTGGCGAAGTAAGCCGCCAGTGTCACTATAGCGGCCGTGCCCGACGCATTGTCGTTTGCTCCTGCATAATAGACGTTCCGGCCAAGGTTGCCCAGATGGTCGTAATGGGCCGTAAACACATAGCAACTGTCGTGGCTCTCCCCTTCCACCTTGGCGATTACGTTGAAGATCTCGCAGCCTTTCAGGAATTCGTTGTCCACGTCAAGGCGGACAGACTTGACGCCCCTTATCGCCTCCGGAGTCACCCAAACGATAGGTTTCTCAACTACGCGGTGGCCGTATGCTTTATAGAACTTGATCGGCGAGGTCCAGGTCTGCAGCAGACCGGCATTTGAACTGCCGGCTTTCTGCAGCGGCCCGAATGCCTCCCTGCGTTTGTATGAGAACCAGAAATCGCAACATACCAGGCAGTTGGCATACTCCGGTTTGGCAAGGTCCTCACGCATCTTTTCGGCATTGAAGTTCAGGGTATCTACGTGATATACCGGAAATACCCCGTGAACGCCCGGAGAGTATTCGCGCATGGAAAAGTCCACACCGGGCTTAAGCTTGCGGCCGTCAGCCCACATTTGCATCTTGCCGTTGAAAGTATTGATGTCTATGGTGAAGGGCTGGAGTGTAACTTCATCTACGCCGGCCTTACGGAATTCTTTCTCCAGGTAATAGCCTGCCTTGTTTGCCCCGCCGCGGGCATAGCCGCGGCCCTGATACCTAGCAGAGCTGAGCTCTTTAACTACTCTCTTATAATGTGCCAGATCCTGGGCCTGCACCTGAGCTGCGGCCAGAGCCAAAAGTATAATCAATACTCTTTTCATCAGCGTTTTAGTTATTCACTTACAAATGTACATAAAAACACCGACATAACGATTCTTCCTTACACGGCTTCGATTCTGCAGGCGGCAGACCATGGCGGAACTCCGTTCGCCGCGCCCTGCGCGGCTGCACTCCAGCCCCTCCCACAATCTACTTCGTCCCGCTACGCGGAACTCGTATCTTGCGGGCCCCACCCCCTGCCCGTGTCCGGGGGGTGGACACGTCCGCCATGGTCTGCCGCCTGCCCGTCATCTCCGCCTTGACGTTGGGGTGCGATATCGTCGGTTCTGCACCCCAAGTTCTCAGTATTCACGGTTTGGGGTGCGAATCAAGGCTTATTGCACCCGGAACAAATAAAAGAGGATGACCTCAAGTCTTAAGACCTTTTAGCCACCCTCTTAATCTGGAAAAACGATTATTTATTCGTATTCAACAGTAACTGAAGGAATATATATAGCTCCATCTGCTGAAGGTTCAATCCTTAACTGAGAATAAGTACCTGTAAGAACATATCCACCGATAAGGGTAGCTGCGTTTACCTTTTCAATCAGGGTGCCATCCGCTTCACAAATATTACAGGCCCTGGTGCCGGTACCGGAACCATCTCCCTTAGTTGCCAGAGCGACAGTCAACTTTGTAATCTTTGAAGATACCGAAGGCGTCAGCAAATAACAACCTTTTCCGGTATTCATCTGAATCGTTACCTGATTTGCATTTCCAAATGTATTGACAGAAGTCCATTGAGAACCGTCGGTGGCTGTAATTACATTGGTTCCGCTCGAATACGACCATGCAGCTGTATGAGCCTTCTTAATATCATCGCTTGTAAGAGTATAGGACTTAACGACAGCTCCTGCGGCAAGCTGGCTAACCTTAATGACCTTAACAACATCGGTTTCGCCACCCTTGGTGAGGGTGACGGTAATGGATCCGTCGCGGGCATCTCCGGTGTTGGCAGAAACGGAGTACGTAATATTGTTGCCATTGATAGACGCAGCTGTTACTACAGTTCCGTCAGGGGTGACCGCAGCATTCCATCCGTCGCCATGTTCGATTACTATCGAAGTTACGGCATCGGTTACGCCTGCGGCAGGAACACCGGTGATGTCCTTTGCCTCAATTGTAGCCGGGACGTCCACGTCCTTGTCAACGATAATGTCGGCTGCTTTCCAGACCTTGAGCTCTTCCGTCTCGCCATACTTGGTTACGGTACCGATGGCTGTTATTTCCTGACCGACAACATTGGTGGCATTACCATAGTTAGTGTATACAATATAATTTACAGAGCCATCCGTTACGGAAACATTCTTACCCTTAACCTCAGTTACAGTCAAGCCAGAAACCTTTACATAAGCATTCTGGTAAGTGGAATAACTACCGGCGACAGTAGCAAGTGCAACAGTTTCAGGAGCCACAACTTCTCCCGCGCCAGTGAATTTCGCATCCATCGATGTAATTTCAGTATACAAGCCATTGTATAAGAGAGCCTTAACGGTCAAGTCTCCGGTGAATGTCTGGCCTTGCTTAAGACCATGGCTGCTCTTGTAATACGTAATGGATCCGGTGGCATCCTTTATAATTGCAGTACCTGTTGCAGGTACAAATGAAACCACTGCATCGGTCAAATGGCCATTTAAATCAGCGGCATCCTTTGTAAGCTTGGCGTTGAGCTCTGCTATGTTACTGAAGTCTGTGTACTGAATGGTCTCCTTGATGGTATAAGAAGCCGTTGCGGGTTTGGAATCGAGCATGCCCTCCTTCTTTGCAACGGCAGTAATCTTGACATCTTCAGTAATTGTAATAGGTCCGCTGTAAAGAGTATACGGCTCAGCATCAGTTAACGAAAAATAAATCGAAGCTCCTTCTGTTGCACAGCTCAGGGTTACCTGGGTGCCGCTTTCAACAGCACCGGCAGCAGGATCGAAAGTAGGAGTGGCTACATACCTTTTAACGTCAGGAGTATCGTTGGCACCTTCTCCAACCTGGATTTTTACTATCCTGCGGTGCTTTGTCGTGCCTGAAATAGTAAATAACACGTATTGTTCAGAACCGGTCCAGACGCCATTTGAGACAGGTGTTCCCTCTGTTTCTCCGTTGCTCATGACGAGAATCTGATTAGGATTACCATCCGCAGTCTCGGAATCGCTGAAGGTAAACTCGACTCTGGTTATTTTCTTATTACTGTTCAAGGCGATGGTATTGCCTCCGTAAAATCTTCCCGCTGCTCCCTCAGTGTAATACTTGGGCACATAGGAACTAGTTCCCTTGTCGGCAACAAGTGCAACATCTTCAGTAAATATCTTGACAATTTCTTCGCCATTCTCATAACCCAAATCAGGGAAGTTGATTGTTGCATTGGCGGATTCTTCCACAGGCGGCTCCCCACCGAGGGTGAGGGTGGGCACAAAGTGGACCTTTGCACGGTCGACCTTAACTCCGGGAGCAGTAGTAATTGAACCAAGGATGGAATCTCCGTTATAGAGAGTGAATACGGCACCCTCAGTGAACTCCTTCTCCGGAACGACCATGTAATAAGTGTGATTCACTACAAAGCTGCCTTCTGAAGCAGAAAGTGTTATCTCGGGGACAGCTACTCCTGCTGAAGGAATGCAGTACGGTATTCCCTCAAAGTAAGCAATGGTATACCTGCTTTGGAATCCATCCCCCTCGCTCTTGTTCTTTAACCTAACGCTGGTTACGTTGGCATCTCCAACCTTTATAGCCAAGAGTCCGAAGACGTTCTTGAAACTGAAGTTCAGGTTATCGGAGTTTGCTACAGCAGCATAAGCCTTGGAATCAAAGAAACCGTCACTTGCAGTCTGCTCGTATTTGAAAGGAAGCTGAGGATGACCAGCATCCATAAGATTGCTGCGGTCGTAAGGGAAAATAGCAGTATAAGGTGCGGTTCCGGGAATCTTGGCACTTCCGTGAGTGAATGCAAGGGATTTCCATCCTCCCTCCCAGTACGCTGTATAGGCATCTGCGGTAATATAAAAATACATGTTCGGATTCGGGTCCGTATTGTCTGTCGAGAAAACGCTGAGCTCATCATGAGCTCCCCATGCTATGGAATAATCATTTGCATCGGGAGTCCATCCGGTCTTGGTCAGAGGATTCTCGCGTGTCGCATAAATATAAACCAGATTGTCGGCGGGATTAACTTCGACGGACAGTTCCTGCTTGCAGCCCAGGGTTGCGAGGGCTGCGAGAGCAATAGCTCCAAAAGTAAAAATCTTTTTCATCTTCTTGCTCAATTAATTAAAACGTCCACGGCTCCCCTTCCTCGACAATTTCGAGGTCGGCACTTGCGCTTTCACATAGAATATCCGGAGCCATTTCTTCTGTCTCCGTTACAGGGGCGGTATACAACTCCCTGAAAAGCAACTTTTTTGTCATAAGCGTCAGTATTATAGTTAGTATTTTTTGCCAATTTCCGAAAGATATAAACAAAAACAAAAACCGGCAAGCTCAGGAATGGGTTTACCGGAATAATTATCAACAAGTTATCAACAAATGCGGAATCAGACCCCGAACCTGAAGTGCGGGCCGAAGCGTTCGAAAGCCTCGCGCTCCAACATCTCGCGGTCGTCGGGGTGTGCAATGCTGATCAGCAGCTTCGCGCGCTCCTGAAGGCTGCGGCCGTAAAGGTCTACGGCGCCGTATTCCGTCACCACCCAGTGGGCGTCGGCACGCGGCGTTACAATACCGCCGCCGGGGTTGATGGTACTGACTATCTTGTTCTTTCCCTTGTTGGTACGGGAAGCGAAAGCGGTAATGCTTTTGCCGCCCTCGGACATGGTGGCGCCACGCACGAACTCCACCTGCCCGCCGGTGCCGCTGAAAATACGCATGCCAATGGAATCAGCACTGATCTGGCCTGTCAGGTCGACCTCGGTGGCCGAATTGATGGCCTTCATCTTCTTATTGCGGGAAATGACCCAGGGGTCGTTGGTATAGGTGATGTCGCGCATCAGCACGTCGGGATTGTGGTCGATGAAAGAATAAACCTCCTGAGAGCCCAGAAGGAAGGATGCTACAACCTTGCCGGTGTCTATCTGCTTGCAGGATCCGTTGATGACGCCTTTCTTGATGA
>CAMZEC010000008.1 GCA_947305645.1 uncultured Bacteroidales bacterium
CGAGGAACATCGGCATTATGGCCCACATTGATGCGGGCAAGACCACTACGTCCGAGCGTATCCTCTACTACACCGGCAAGACCCACAAGATCGGAGAGGTCCACGAGGGCGCTGCCACGATGGACTGGATGGTCCAGGAGCAGGAGAGGGGTATCACTATCACCTCCGCTGCCACCACGGCCTTCTGGCACTTCGGCGGACAGACCTGGCAGATCAATCTGATCGACACTCCCGGTCACGTGGACTTCACGGTGGAGGTAGAGCGTTCCCTCCGCGTACTGGACGGCACGATCGCCACTTTCTGTGCGGTCGGGCGCGTGCAGCCGCAGAGCGAGACGGTGTGGCGTCAGGCCGACAAGTACGGCGTGCCCAAGTTGGCTTACGTCAACAAGATGGACCGCGTCGGTGCAGACTTCCTCGCCTGTGTAGAAGAGATCAAGACCAAGCTCGGCGCTACCGCAGTTCCCATCTGCCTCCCTATCGGGGCGGAGGAGAACTTCCAGGGTATCGTCGACCTGATTGCACGCAAGGCAATCTATTACAACAACAACGAAGAACTCGTCAACTACACGGAAGGCGAAATTCCCGCAGAAATGCTGGAAGACGTCAACATGTGGCGTGCCTCGCTGGTGGAAAAAGCAGCGGAGTTCGACGATGCACTCATGGAGAAGTTCTTCGAGGATCCCGACTCCATTTCCGAAGAGGAAATCGTTGCCGCCCTGCGTAAAGGCACTATCGCAATGCAGATTGTGCCGGCATGCTGCGGCTCCTCCTTCAAGAACAAGGGAGTCCAATTCCTCCTGGATGCGGTAATGCGTTACCTGCCTTCTCCTCTGGATATCGGCGAAACCCGCGCCACCAACATGGCAACAGAAAAGGACGTGATGCTTCCTCCCACTCCCGACGCTCCGTTCTGCGGTCTTGTGTTCAAGATTGCTACGGATCCGTTCGTCGGACGTCTGGCATACATCCGTGCCTATTCCGGACATCTGGATGCAGGTACCTATGTGATGAATGCCCGTTCCGGCAAGAAGGAGAGGGTGGCGCGTCTGTATCAGATGCACTCCAACCACCAGAACCCTATCGATTTCGTGGAGGCGGGAGACATCTGCGCCGCAGTAGGATTCAAGGATCTCCACACGGGCGATACCGTGTGCGCAGAGAACCACCGCTACTCGCTGGAGTCTATGGAATTCCCCGATCCGGTCATCGGTATCGCGGTGGAGCCCAAGACCCAGGCCGACCTCGACAAGCTCGGGGTTGCTCTGGCGAAGCTGGCGGAGGAAGATCCTACCTTTACCGTCAAGTCGGACAACGAGACCGGCCAGACCGTCATCAGCGGTATGGGCGAGCTCCATCTTGATATCATCGTGGACCGTCTCCGCCGTGAATTCGGCGTGGAGATCAACCAGGGCGCCCCGCACGTCAACTATAAGGAGGCCGTTACCGCGAGCGTACAGCATCGCGAGGTCTTCAAGAAGCAGACGGGCGGCCGAGGCAAGTTCGCAGATATCATCGTGGAGATCGGTCCTGCCGACGAAGGCGTGAACGGCCTGCAGTTCGACAACCAGGTGAAGGGCGGCAACGTTCCCAAGGAGTTCATTCCGAGTGTGCAGAAGGGCTTCGAGTCCGCAATGGCCAATGGCGTACTTGCGGGTTACGAGGTGCAGTCTCTCAAGGTCACCCTGCTGGATGGTTCATATCATCCGGTGGATTCTGATCAGTTGTCATTCGAGCTTGCAGCCCGTATGGCCTTCCGTCATGCTTGCCGTAAGTGCAAGCCCGTCCTCCTCGAGCCCATCATGGACCTCGAGGTAGTGACGCCGGAAGAGTACATGGGCGAGATTGTCGGAGACCTGAACCGCCGTCGCGGCCAGATTACTTCGATGGATTCTTCTGCAAGCGGCGCCCGCATTGTCAAGGCCTATGTCCCGCTCTCAGAGCAGTTCGGTTACGTGACAGTGCTCCGCACCCTGTCTTCAGGACGTGCAACGAGCACCATGTCATTCGACCACTACGCTGAGGTGCCGGGGCCTATGGCCAAAGACATTGTGGAAAAGAGCGGCTACAGGTTTGTCTCGGATGACGAATAAAAATGATTGTTAAAAATTAAAGATTATATGAATCAGAAAATTAGAATTAAACTCAAGTCTTTCGATCACATGCTGGTGGACAAGTCCGCTGCAAAGATCGTTGACACGGTGAAAGCTACTGGTGCGAAGGTGAATGGCCCTATCCCTCTCCCTACGAACAAGAAGATCTTCACCGTCAACCGCTCGACCTTCGTCAACAAGAAGGCTCGCGAGCAGTTCGAGCTCGATTCTTACCGCAGGCTTCTCGACATCGAGGACAGCAACGCAAAGACCGTTGACGCCCTCATGAAGCTCGAGCTGCCCTCCGGTGTAGAGGTAGAGATCAAGGTGTGATTCCGGGCGGTATTAAGACCGCTCTTCTGGTCCCTTAGCTCAGTTGGTTAGAGCACCTGACTCATAATCAGGGAGTCGCAGGATCATGCCCTGCAGGGACCACGCGAAGCCCGACGCAATGCGCCGGGCTTTTCGCGTGGCCCCAAAGGGCTACCATCCCCCGCGCTTCGCGCTGCCCCCAGGGGAAAAGGGGAAGGTTCCCCTTACGCTGCAAGCAGCTATCCCCTCGTTACTTTTCTTCGGACGAACTGCCACCCTCGGTCCCCCTGTTAGGGGGAGGACTTGCCCCGCTGCCCGCGGGGACCCCGGCAGGGACTACGCGAGAGCCCCTCGCTGCTTCGCGCTGCCCCCTGGGGGACATGATTCCCGGTGGGGCAGGTCCGAAAAAAGTGCCGGGACTTGCCCCGCAAATCTCGAGTATATGCATTCCAGTGCTGCAGGTCTCCCGAGAAAAAGCCGACCTGCCCCGTCGCATACGGGAAAAAGGGCGAAAATCCGGACGGCCGTCAGCTATTGCAGCAGGAAGGCACGGACCTTGTCGCCGAAGGCGATGGGGTCGTTCGTGCGACGCTTTTCCACGAGGGCGGCGTTGCGCTGATGGTTTCCCATGTAAGTGTAGTTGAGGGCTATGCCGCCGCCTACCAGGCCGGTGACCCAGTAGCCGGAGACCAGATTAGCCACGGTGAAGGCCAGGGCGGCGAGGTTAAGGCCTCCGGATAGGACACCTTCGCCGACTTCGCCGTTGTAGAAATGTCCGAGCGGCGGGAAGAAAGACAGCACCAAAGAGGTCTTGGCGTCCGGCACGCGCGGGTGAGCGGCATAAAGGGCCAGCAGTTCCGGCAGGCGCTCGCTGGGGCCGTCCCAGCTGATGTAGCGGGCGGCGTATATCTCCGATTCGTCGTACTGACCGTTGTACGCCAGCGCAAGAGCGTGCAGCAGAAGGGCGTCGGAACTGCCGTCACCCACCTCCTCCACCAGAGATGCGGCCTGCTTGAAATCGCCCGCCAGGAACCAGCAGAGCTCCTGCTGATACTGCACCGCCGTTCGTTCTTCCGGCGTCAGGGCGAAGAGGCGTACGCGCGCAAGCGTGGCGGAGGCGTCACGGTAGCGCCCCTGCCGCTTGTAGCAGCCCGCCTTGGCAATCAGGGCGTCGTTGGTCTCGGCAAGGCCCGCCCCGTCGAATACGATGCGTTCGTACCCGACTTCGAGCGAATCCATGTCTTGCGCCCTACTTGAAAACAGCGCGCAGAGGAATATGGATATTGTACAGAACAGTCGTTTCCTGAGCATCGTAAAGGGTGTTGTTATAAATACTTACGGACATGTAGCTGCCGTAGATGTTGCCTATGTAGAGTATGCCTGTGATAACGGCAGGGACTATTGTTTTCCAGTTCTTGGGGCCGTCCTTGATCCAGTGCTCGGCGGTTATTCCGCCCATCGCTCCGGTAATCAGGAAGGTCGAAATGCCCTCTCCTATCTGGCCTGCGTATATCTTGCCGAGTCCTGGAACCAGGGCGGAAGCGGCCGCCGCCAGCAGGGGGCTCTTCTGCGGCTTGTCGTACCGGATCTCGAAGATGCCGTCCAGTTCGTGCTCGGCGGCCTCGAGCTTGAAATCGTTGTACCGGAAAGCGCCGGCGGCCGATTTGAACGCCTCGGGGTCGTCCCGCAGCAGCGCCAGGCCTGCCAGCTGCAAGCCCTTGAGTTCTGCGTACGGTCCGCTGTACGCCTCCAGCCGTTCCGCCGGGCTGACGTAGTCGCCGAGGTGCGCGCAGACGGCGTTGGAGTAGAAGAACGCTTTGTCGTAGAAAGCCGAAGCGGACGGCACGTCCTGCAGATACTTGTTCGCCGCATCGAGCTCTTTCAGCTGATAGAGCGTCCATCCGCGCAGGAAGGTCAAGGTGTCCGAGGGCTGGAAGTCACTGCCGAAGAGCAGCTGGCGGGCATCCTGCTTGAGGTCGTTGTCGATAAGATAATTCACGAAATCGACGTCTGCCGACACCCATCGCGCCGAGGCTGAGCTAGCGGGAGTCCGCGCCAGGGGTGCGGCGTCACTGCTGTCGCAGCAACAATCTTTCAATCGAGGGGCGCCCCCCTCGAGCTCCCTGGGCCGCAGCGGCGAAGCCGTACCCCTGCGCGGCGGGAGCGGCTCTGCCTCGGCGCGACGCAGCTTGTACGCCTCCGGGCCCTCATGGATTCTGCCGTCTTCCGGATTGGGTATGGCGCGCACCGTACCTATTCTGGTGTCGCGCAGAATGCGGTCTGCGGTAGCAAAAACCGCAGGGACGAATCCTATTTCGCGGGTCGCCTGACGCACGAACATATAGTTGGCCGGCTCGTACATATCTCGGCCGGTAAGCTGGCGGCGCAAGCTCCACATGGCTGTCTCTGCGCAGTTGGCGCCGGCCGGGGGCGTCTCTTTTATCATTTGTGCGGAGAAATCCGCCCCACGCAGAAGCTCGCGCTCGTCGGTCTGGGCAAACGCGGATGCGCAGGCGAGGAGCACGGAGGCAACTATTGCCAGTCGTTTCATTGTGCGGGGGCTTCCAGCTTCATCGGCTTTGCATCGGCCGGAATCTGGAAGTCAAAATTTGGATCGTCAACATCTACTTTCACGGAGGAGTAGATGGTGCGCACGATGGAGGAATCACGCTTGACGCCGTAGGTGATATCCGTAACGCGCTGCGGCAGGACAAAGCGCCCGTAGGTCTTGTAGTCGGACAGATACTTCTTGCTCATCAACCTGCCGTCCTGAGCGGTATATTCGCAATAAATGGGAAGGTAGTTCTCGTAAACGACGACCACATCCGGTTTGTTGGGATCGGGCGACTTGAAGGTCTTTTTTACGAATCCGTCCTCACGTGTGGCGGCTCCTGCCTTGTAGCCGAAAGAAGTGAGCCCCAGATCGTCTATGCGTCCGCTCATGAAAAGCATTATGAGTTCCGTATTGGAGCCTAATGCCGGGTCCACATCCGAGAGAACTTCGTTGGTGTCCGGTCTGTAAAGGTTCATCTCCCCTTTTGCATTGGATACCACGTAATAGGGGAGAGGTTTGCTGAATTTAGTCACCAAGCGTCCATTGTTGGTACAATAGACGCTTTTGGTGACTGTAGTCAGTTTTCCGTCGATTACCGTCTTGACTTCAACGTCGGCCGATACTTTGCGTTGCGCGTAAACGGGCGCTGCGGCAAGAAGTAATAGCGGAATTAGTAAGAGTTTATTCCTCAAGGCTTAAATCCACATGAAGAACTTGCGGTTGTTGATGTACTTGGAGACATCGCCTTTGTCAGCAACGGCCACGATCAACATTACGAAGTCGACAAGGGGAACGATACCGAAGATTCCGCCGGCGGTGAACAGATAAAGAGCCCACATTCCTGGAGCAGTGCCCATGTAGTGACGGTGAACACCGCACCAGCCGAGGAAGAAGTTGAGAATGATAGCGGAGACGCCGCTAATCTCCGCATTCGCCACAGCGGGAAGGTTGGCAGCTGCGGGAGCGGCTACGTCAAGGACCACGACCTCGGTTGCGTTCTCGATGATGTTGTCGATAGCGTCGTTGTCAACTTTGTAGTTGGCTGCGTTTGCAGAGAAGGCGACTGCCAGAACTGCAACAAGTGAAAGAACTAATTTTTTCATAAAGTTATAGATAATAAAAAATGTAGTTTCCGGAAGACAAAATTAATGAATAATTTTCTAAACAAGACCTTTTTTCATTATATTTGTATGTTACAGATACTGCAGACAACAAAACAACTAAAACTATACGTCTATGTTTCTCGTGCGTAAAAGCCACTCAACCACGGCATTGGTCGTCTTTGCCGTGTCGTTATTGGTAACCGCTTGTACAGTTGACAAGAGTTACGACATCAATCCCAAGGATATCGACCTTACGGTCACCCTGCTGGAGGACGGTCTTACCGTGCCCATTGGAAGTTCCGAGAAAATCAGCCTTGGAGACTTGATCAACAGCGCCGGAGAGGGAGTCAACGACTTCATTAAAACCGGAAGCAAAGGAGAGCTCATTCTTTCATATGACGGCTCCACTTCGTTGAATGACCAGCTTGCAGAATTGGACCTGAAGAATCTTGCCGTAATTGACGGCGTTGATTTCTCGTCCTCGTTCACTCACAAGCTCGGTGACTTGGACGCTGACAAATTCAAAATTGAAGGCAAGGATTATCCCCTCACGGTAGAATTTGAAGGCATGGACGTTCTGGATGTAAAGACCCAGCCCGTTTCCGTCTCTGCAGACAATCTTACGTTCAATGCCGGCCTGGACAAGCTCAAGGACGTAATGAAGAACAACCAGGACCTGGACCTCTCTTCCAAAATCGGCAATGTGTCTTACGACCAGAATGTGCTGGAGAGAGACAAGGTCAGCAATTATGTAACGTTGTCCCCCACCGAGACCATCGACATCCCCAAGGACGTCATCGACAAGGTGAGCCTGCCGGAGAACACCAAAGTTGCCGTTGAGGTTGCCGGCATCACCCTGCACAACGACGTGAACAAGGTGAGCAATCTCAAAACCGACCCGAATGCCAAGATGGTGGTCGAAATAAGCTTGTCCAACGTGTTCCTGACCGCTGGTTATGCCGCCCCGGACGTAACCCTGGACTTTACCAAGCTGTTCAAGATCGCCGGCGGAAGCGCGGTGAACATCAAAGGCGACGAATGGAAACTTAACGCCTCCAACGGCTGGAAGGCCTCCAAGGCTTTCGTCGTCGAGGGCCTTGCGAAAACCGAATATGAGGGTGCCATACAGCTGAGCGAAAGCGTCGGAGTTGCCGGTGACATAAACCTGGAAGGTCTGCAGACCACCAAAACCAAGTTCAATGCTACCGCCGGAGACATCCAGCTGGACATCAAGGTGTCTTTCACAGACCTTAAAATTGTCAGCGCCGACCTGGGTGTCAACGTAGACGCCTTCGAGAAAACGGACAACATCAGTATGGGTAACTTCGAAGAGACCCAGCTCCCCAAAGGAATCAAAGACGTAAAGGCAATCTACATGGACGAGAGCAAGCCCCTTACCCTCAAGATTACCCCCAAGAATCTGTCCACCCTCAAGCAGGCTAATCTGGATTATGTATTTACCCTCACCTTCCCTGAAAGCATAAAGGTTAAGAATGCCGTGGGCGGCAAGCTTGAATTCTCGGGGAACCTTGCCAACGGTGCAGTTGAGGAACAAATAATACTCCAGGAGATCAAGCCTACCGTTGCCGGCGGCAAGCTGACCATAGATGCAGACGTTGCCGTGAATGCCAAGGTCACCCCTTCCTGTGTCGTCGTAGACAGCTCCAAGCTGCCGTCGTCCAAGGATGAGGACCTTTCCTTCGCCGTATCGGTCGAGGGTACTCCTACTATCAGCGATTTCCAGATTGTCCTGGGCAATTACGAGGAGTCCATTGAAATCAGTGATGTTCTGGAGGTTGACGCTGAGGGCCTCGAAGACTATTCTGGAATACGCATCAAGCCGGAAGGCAACCCTGTCCTTTCCATAGATTGTGACATCCCCACCCTCAAGGGTCTGAGCCTCAAGCCCGGCGCAGAAGGCCTCAAGGTCGTCCTGCCCAGCTTCATGGTATTCAACGGCTCCGCCATTCCCGCCGAATACAACTTCAATTCCGCCGACAACTCCATCACCCTGAAGAACAGCTTCCCCAAGACAATCAGCCTGCCTGTAAAGGAACTGTATATCCAGCCCATGATAGTGGACGGAAAGGCAAAGGTGGTCGGCAGCTATTCTGCCAAGGGCGGTGTTTCCATACCAAGCGCAGAAGTGTCCCAGACCGAACTCAAGGAGACCTTCGGTTCAAAGATAGGACTCACTATCAAGGTGCCTGAGATCAAAGCCGCCAGCATCTCGCTGGATAAGGACATCTCTGTCGACGTTAACCAGAAGTACACCATCAACATCAAGAATATCCCCGAGCAGCTTACCAGAATCGACGAGGTTCTCCTGGACGACGTTTATGTGAACCTGGAGGCCAGCTTTGACGGCCTGCCCAGCTCTTCCGTGGCGGTGGATCTCACGGTTACGCTGCCTGAATTCATTTCCCCGAACGTAATCCCCGTCAAGGGCAACATCGTGGACGGCAAGCTCAAAGCGACGCCCGTCAAGCTGGAGAAGCTCTACAATATAGAGCCCGGCACTTACAAGGATGCGGAAGGAGCAGAGTTCCTTGGTCTGCAGGGCGATATAGTAATAGCCGGCAATATTTCTCTCGGCGGCAGCAATATTGACCTTTCCCAGCTGAAGTCCGAGATTTCGGCGGACATCAAGGCCTCCATCCAGAACAAGGATGGCAAGATTGCCATTTCCAAGGCATCCGGAGTGTTCTCCTACGACCTCGAGGAAGAGACCAGCATAGATCTCGACACCCTGCCCGATGCGCTTAAGGGAGACAATCTCGGTCTCGATTTTGCCGATCCTCAGCTCAACCTGGATATCACCACAAACCTCGGAATACCGATGAGTGCGACCCTTGAAATCATTCCTTTCGTGAATGGTGCGGAAATCGAGGCGAACAAAGTAGTCCTCAGCAATATCGCACTGCCGTACTCCGAGAAACCCGCTTCTACGTCGACCCAGAAGATCACCATCTGCAAGACTGCGGCTTCCGCTCCCGCCGGCAGGACGTTCGTCGAGGGCGACATCAACAAGCTCCTGAAGCAGATCCCGGACAAGTTGACCATAAAGATCAAGGCGAGCGTGGACGGCAACAAGACTGCCGTGCTTGAGCCTTCAGCCACATACACGCTCGATATTGCTTACGGAATCAACGTCCCCCTGACCTTCGGCAAGGACTTCTTCTTCACCACCGACACCGAGCTCGACCTTTCCGGAGCCGCCTCCGTTATAGGCATGGGAGACTTCGGCATCAAGGGTAAAGTTGTCAACGATTCCCCTCTGAACCTGGCCGTAGAGATGGAGCTGATGGATCCGGACGGCAACAAGATAGCTCAGACCGCAGGAAAGAGCAGCACCATCAATATTGCCGGAGCTTCTACCAGCAACGTAGAGTTCTACCTGAGTCCGGCCGACAAGAGCAAGACGGTACAGAAAGCCAAACTGACCGTCAAGGTGTCGGCTATTCCTAACGTACCCGTAAAGGAGAGCGACTGCCTGCAGTTCCTCGACATGGTTGCCGTAGCAGCCGGCGGTATCACTGTTAACCCCTCCAAATAATTCTGAGCCATGAAAAAGTTACACATTATACTTCTGACCGCAGCCACGCTGCTCAGCATAAGTGCTTCCGCCCAGTCTTTCCGGAGCGGATACTTCCTGGACAATTATACTTACGGCTACCGTATCAACCCTGCCCAGGTGAACGAGAAGGGGTTCCTCGGGATTGCCATCGGCAATATCGACCTGCAGAACTACTCCAACATCGGAGTAGGCTCGCTCCTGTTCAACAGGGACAACGCCATCGTGACAGGTCTGAACAAGAAGGTCACCGCCGAAGAATTCCTCGGCAAACTGAACAAAAACAACTTCATCTCCCTGGACGAGAGCATCAATATCTTGTCGCTTGGCATTTCCAACGGTGAGCGCATGCACACCGTGGAATTGAATGCCAGGGTCATGAACACGGAGAATCTGCCCTATTCGCTGTTCTCCTTCGCCAAGAAGGGCGGCACCGGCACCTTCGACATCGGCGGACTCTATGCCGACCTGAGCGTCCTCGCCGACCTGTCTTACGGATACTCCATGTACATTATGGATAACCTTTCCGTGGGCGGACGCATTCACTTGCTGGCCGGTCTGGCTAACGTGAACCTGAATGCCAACAACAGCCAGATTGTACTGGCCGACGACAAGATTGCCGTAAATCCCAACATCGACGTAAAGGCTTCCGGTCTTCCGAAAATCCCCGTAACCGCGGAAGGATCCATCGATACCGGCAACATAGGCATAAACACTTCCAAACCTATCGGCGGCTTTGGCGCCAGCATAGACCTTGGCGTGGAGTATAAGACCGACTTCGGCCTGGACGCCATGTTCTCCATCACGGACCTGGGAATGATTTCCTGGGATAATGCATTCGCGCTGAACGCCAACGCGGCATTCGAATATACCGGCGGTTCCTTCGGTTTTGAAGGCGGAACCCTTAAAACCGACCTTGCCGACATCATGGACGTGAGCAAGATAGTCAACTTCAAGGCCGGCCAGGGCACCAGGGCGATGAGCATGATGCCTTTCAACATCCAGGCGGGCGCCCGCTACTTCATGCCCTTCTACGACAAGCTTTCCGTAGGCGCCTTGATGACCTATCATAATGCTAAGAACGCCTCCTGGTTCGATGCAAGGCTCGGTGCCACCATTACCCCGGCCAAACTCATCGGCTTCACGGCTAACATCGGTTACGGCAGCTTCGGCGCTACCTGGGGTGCCGCACTCGACCTGCACCTCGGCCCCATCAACCTGACCGCAGGTCTGGACAGCTTTATCGGAAAGATGGGCAAACTGTCGAATGTCCCCGTACCTCTCGGCAAGTTCATGGAGAACGCCCACATAGGTCTCTGCTTCACGTTCTAGGATATGGTGAAAGATCTAGGCAACAAGGTTCTGTACATAGGGGCGGACGACCTGGACATCGATCTTTTCGAGAGCCAGTATATCGTTCCGGAGGGCGTGTCGTATAACTCGTACCTCATTCTGGACGAGAAAGCGGCCGTCATGGACACCTGCGACGCACGCAAGGGAGAGGAGTGGAAGGCCAATCTGGAGGAGGCTCTGGCGGGCCGTCAGCCTGATTACCTTGTGGTACACCACATGGAGCCGGACCACTCCTCCCTCGCCGCGTGGGCCCTCGAGCGCTATCCCGGCATGACGCTGGTTACGAGCGCCCAGGCGCTGAAGATGCTGGGGCAGTTCTTCCCCGGCCTGCAGCTGGAGGAGCGCGTACAGGTGGTAAAGGAGGGCGACGTGCTCGAGCTTGGCGCCCACAGCCTACGCTTCATAGCCGCCCCGATGGTCCACTGGCCCGAGGTGCTTATGTCATACGATGCAGCCGACGGAGCCCTTTACAGCGCCGACGGTTTCGGCAAATTCGGAGCTCTTGGCAAGTGCGGCTTCTACGGGCGCGACGATGACGACTGGGCCTGCGAAGCCCGCCGCTATTACTTCAACATAGTCGGCAAGTACGGCGTGCAGGTGCAGGGGGTGCTGAAGAAGGCCGCCGGCCTGGATATACGCACGATACGCCCGCTGCACGGTCCCATCCTGGAAGACAATCTTGGCGAATACCTGCGGCTGTACGACCTCTGGAGCAGTTATACTCCGGAAACCGACGGCATCTTCATCGCATGCGCCTCCATCCACGGAGGCACCCTGGCGGTCGCCGAAAAGCTGGCGGAGATACTGCGGCAGAAGGGTGCGCCCAAGGTGGTGCTGAGCGACCTCACCCGCAGCGACATAGCGGAGAACGTGGAGGACGCCTTCCGTTATCCCAAGATGGTTGCGGCCGCCTGCTCGTACGACGCCGGCCTCTTCACGCCCATGTACGACTTCCTGCACCGCCTGCAGATAAAGGGATACTGCAAGCGTACGGTAGCCCTTGTGGAGAACGGCTCATGGGCCCCCTCCGCCGGCCGTGTGATGCGGGAGATGTTCGGCGCCATGAAGGACGTCACCCTTGTAGAGCCCGCAGTTACCATACGCTCCCGTATGCGCCCCGAGGACCTTCCGGCCCTGGAAGCGCTCGCGGATGCGATAATGGCGTAGTTTGCCTTTCCTAATCCTCCTTCATGTGCACGTCGCACTGAGGGAAGGGGATGGTAATTCCGGCGTCGTTCAAAGCGGCGTAAATAACCTCTTTGGCCTTGTCTACATAGGCGATGCGTTCGGCAACAAGAACGTATTGCTTGACGGCAACGTTAACGGAACTGTCCCCGAAATCGCTGAAGCGGATATAGATTCCGTAGGTCGGATCCACCACGTCGCGGCCGTAAGCGTCCTTTGTTTTCATGACCTCCATTGCGCTCTCCAGCACTTCCCGGACTTTCTGCACGTTGGTTCCGTAAGCCACGCCGACTACTATCTTGGTGAATTCGTACGAGTTGTTCCTGGTGAGGTTGGTAAAGTTCTTGCTGAACAGGGAGGCGTTCAGGAAGGCCACCTGGGTAGCGTTCTCAGTGACCACGAGGGTGCTCTGGTAGTTGATGTCCGTAACCCGGCCGCGCACACCGTCGCACTCGATCCAGTCGCCGACCCTGAGGCGCCCGCCCATGAGCTGAATACCGTAGATAAAGTTGTTGATGATATCCTTGAGGGCAATACCTATACCGGCTGACAGACCACCGGCAATGAGGCCGAGTGAGCCGGTAGGTATCTTAAGTGTCACTATTACAATAACCACATAGGAAAACCAAACCGCCACGGTGATTATGCTGTTGCCCAGCGAAAGGTTTATCTCGTTGTTGCGTATGGTATTTTTGTGGTACTTGCGCAGGAATGAATCATACCTGCCTTTCTGCCATAGGACATGGAGGGCCTTGCTGATATAATTGAACACAAACACAAGGTTGGTAAGCAGCAGCACGTAGTATAACGAGATGCGGAAAGAACCCAGACCATCCTTTCCCGACAGCAACACAAACGGTTTATAGAATATTGTCTGATATATCTCGTCAAAGTCGAAAACGTTGAGCGACATCTTAAGGCACAACGAGAAGGACATGAACGACAGGACAGGAATAAGTACATTGCGCAGCAATTCATATAACCAGACAGCCCCGAACAACAATCTCTCTCTGTCCGGACCGGTAACATAGGTGATACTGTTCCTGTATGCTGCGACGCGCGAATCGAGCTTTCGCTCTTTATACCATTCGAGTAGATGCCAGAACGCCGTAAGAGTGAGCACTGCGGCTAACTGGAAATACAACCAGACAAGGATAAGCAGAGCCAGGAATATATATCCGGCAATGCTGAAAGCCATAGCCACAGCCGTAACGCCAAAAGATATCCAGGCTATTACTCTGTCAGCTTTGTCTGCTTTCCGGCCGTGCGTCAGACATACTATCAGCTGCCACAGGGTCATCAGTATCAAGAATGGAGGGAAAACGATATTCATGAGAGTATTGGGCAGGAAAAGAATCCTGCAGCCAATCACGAATACGGCAGCATATATTGTTGGTCTGTAATTCGCAATTCCATTTTTGAGCATTTCCGGTTTCAGGCGAAGCAGCAAGGCGGCTACAATTGCCATCAGCAACCAAATGAATGTGTTGGAAAGGCGCACAGCAGTTCCGAATATCCCGTCAGGAACAGCTCCGCTACCACCCGCAACAAAGAGTAAGCAGGCAACGAGAAGAGTAATGAAAGGCCTTTGCTGCTTGGAAATAGCTTTCTTAACAGGTTTTACAAAACGGAAGACCGGCAACAGAAGCAGCGAGGCCAGTCCCCAGATAACCATAAAGAACAAGAAGAACAGAACCAGATTAAAGAAGGCCATCAGATAACTGACTTCACCATTATCCATAATGGCCTCTTTCTCAAGCACATCATCATTGTCGGCCGAACCGTCGATGGACTGGAAGTAATCGATGTCGTATTTATCTTTCAGGGCTTCCTTGGCCGTGTTCCAGTATTCGGGGAAATTGGCCAGGACTGCGCCCCACGGCATCTGACCATCTATGAAGACGTTGCGCTGCAGAATTGCATAATAGTCCCTTGCATAGTCATAAGACTCCTTAAGGCGCAACTGGGCCTCACGGTAATGCATACTGTCGGCAACAGCAACAGCTTTACTTTCCGCGTACATCTTGAGCAGCTCTGCGGCATAGAACAAGCAGGAATCCCGGTCGGCTTGGCCAGCATCGTCAAGAATGAACGGAGGCCTTGTTTCTGTCGTATCGTTCAGAGCTTTAACCTCTTCCTCCAATGCTTTCTGCAGCAGGCTTTCGGTCTGCATCAGGTGTAAATCCAGGGTGTCGTTATGGTAAGCCAGGCTATCAGGGACGACTTCTATTTCCTTAAGTTCGGGAGGGAGGCGGCGCAAAGACTCGATCAGTCTGGCATATCGGTTGATTTCTATATCGAGCGCTCCGACAATTCGGTCGTACGGCATGCGGTCCTGGTTGAACGCATGATACTCCCTGTTCACCCGCTCAAGGGCAAAACTTATGTCGAAGGTATAATCCGGCTTCTGCGAATACAGCATCAGAGACAGCTCATTGCAGTCTTTGATAATCTCCACCATCTTGTCGTGCTGCGCGCTGTACCTGCCGGCAAGACTCTGCTGAGTTGCAGAAATCTTCTTATAATCTCGATGCAGCTCCACGCGAAGGTTTTTCAGGGTATTGCTGAGATTTGCTCCCGAGAAAACGGCCATTGCCGGTACGGCAAAGACCACAATCGCAAAAACAATGCTTAAGTATCTTTTCTTCATAGGCGTCGTCGTACGGCAAATATAATTAAAAGGATTGTTATATTTGCATTCACGATGACCAGAAACGAACGATACGAAGGAATAGTCGGATGGTTCAGGGAAAATGTGCCGGTGGCGCAGAGCGAACTGACGTTTGCCGACCCCTACCAGCTGATAGTGGCCGTGGTGCTGTCTGCCCAGTGCACGGACAAGCGCGTGAACATAGTGACGCCGGAGCTGTTCCGCCGCTATCCCACGCCCGCAAAACTCGGCGCCGCAGCTGTAGAGGACATCTACGAACTCATCCGTAGCGTATCGTACCCCAACAGCAAGGCTACTCACCTGCAGGCCCTCGGGCGCAAGCTTGACGAGGACTTCGGCGGCGAGGTGCCTGGTACGGTGGAGGAACTGATGACCCTGCCGGGAGTGGGCCGGAAGACAGCCAACGTAGTGGCCTCCATAGTGTACGACAAGCCCGTGATAGCAGTCGACACCCACGTATTCCGGGTCAGCCACCGCCTGGGCCTCTCCAACGGCAAGACTCCGTACGACGTGGAGAAGGACCTGGAGAAGCATATAAAGGTGGACCACCGCGCCACCGCCCACCACTGGCTCATACTCCACGGCAGATATATCTGCATCGCCCGCTCGCCGAAATGCCGTGAATGCGGACTCACGCCGTGGTGCCAATATTACTCCCGAAATGCCGATAGTAAAAAACCTGATAGCGGCTCTGCCGGAGCCTGAAACCATCGCCCTGGAGGCCCTGCTTGCCGACATGAAAGACGGCTCGGTGGAGCTGGTGTGCGTGCTGGGGCCCACGGCGTCCGGCAAAACCCGCTACGCCGTACAGCTGGCGCACGCACTTGGGCCCGGGGCGGAGATCATTTCCGCCGACTCCCGCCAGGTATACCGCCGCATGGACATCGGCACCGGGAAGGACCTGGCGGAATACGGCGACGTGCCGTATCACCTGATAGACATAGCCGAACCGGGCACGCAGTACAACGTGTTCCGTTTCCGGGAAGACTTCTTCCGCGCGTACGACGACATACGTTCCCGCGGCGGCATCCCCATACTCTGCGGCGGCACCGGCCTGTATATCAATGCGGTAACGGGAGGGTACGACTTCAAGTCGACCAAGCCCCTCAGCGCCGCGCCGCAGGAGCCGGCCTCAGATGCCCCCAAGACCTTTTTCATCGGCACGCTGGTGTCGCGCGAGGTGCGCAACGCCCGCATAGACGCGCGTCTGGATGCACGCCTGCACGAGGGGATGATAGATGAAATCAAGGGGCTGCTGGACTCCGGCGTCCCGGCCGAAACGCTAATCAGCTACGGCCTTGAGTATAAATTCGTTACCCTATATCTCACCGGCCAGATGGACTACGCCTCCATGCGAGAGCACCTGGCCACCGCCATCCATCAGTTCGCAAAACGCCAGATGACCTGGTTCCGCGGCATGGAACGCTCCGGCGTCAGGATCCACTGGGTCCAGCCAGATTAGCCCCACTGTCCCGCTTCGCAGCGGCAGCACGACTGCTGTCGGTCGTACATCGGTTGGGATGACGAACGGCAAAATAGGCCCGTAACGCTGTCCGTCGTCCCATCCGGCGGATGACCGACGACACCTTGGCAGCCGTCACCCTTCTGCGGGCAGATTCTTCGCTGCGCTCAGAATGACAGATTACATCTCTGGGGCGGGCTCGGTGCGGAGGAATTCGAAGCTGTCCAGCTTATATACGTCGAGCTTGCCGTCGTAGCGTTGCAGACGCATCTCGCCATTCTCGTAACTCCAGTCACATTTGTATTTTAGCGGTATGACGAGTTTGCCCTCGGCACTCACGACTCCAAGGGGGCCGTTTTCTTCTTTCCGTACCAGCCAATCGCCCTGCCAGGATGCGTACTCGTACACGAAAGGCTGAAGTTGCCTGGCGTCGAAGTTGAGCATGCCGATCTTGCCGTTCTTGCTTAATGCGACCGACTGCTTGTCCAGATTGTAGCCGTGGATATCGTCGTATTCGAAGGGAATGCGGACGCGGCCGTCGTAGCCGCAGGCGCCGGCCCGGACACGGCCGTCTTTCTCTTTGGCGTACAGGAAGATAACGTCGTGCTCTTCATTAGCATTGATGATGCGGCTGTGCTTCATCGGAATCACCTCACGACCCGTAGCATCGATGACGCCCCAGGTGTACTCCTGCCCTTCTTCGAATGCCGCCCTGGAGAATGCATCTTGCTCGATGGGTCCATAGCAGCGGCCGACAGCAACTGCATAGAGGCCTCCGCCGATGTCGCGCCATGCGGTGTAGGCCTTTTTGTTCACGGCCAGCCTGGTAATGTCTTTCAGCAAGGCGGAGGGATCCTCGCTGTAGCTGTTTACCTCGGGCTTCTCGTATGCGGCAAACTCTTTCTTGGCGAGCTCAGCTCCCTTCAGGGCCTCCTCAAATTGTTCTTTCAGCTCCGGGTGCTCCTTTATCATCTTCTTGAGCTCTTTTTCCTGCTCGTCGAGCGCTGCCAGGCCCTCGGGTATGCTTTGGTTCAGGGATATCTGCGAGAATTCCTGTAAAAATGTTCTGTACCTCTCAAACACGCCACTGTTATTCTCCTGAATACTTTCATCGAACAGCATATACTGCTGAAGCGCATGCCCTTTGTCCTTACCGCCAGTCGCCGCATAAGTCAGCGCAGTAACGTTCTCCCACATCATGTCCTGCGCCATGGCGCCCAGCCCGCACATCAGGGCTAAAATGATTATTGCCAGTCGTTTCATTTGCTTTTTACGTCAAGAAGAATTTGTCTTGTAACTGCCAGAAGGTCAGGAATATTACTTTTGATGGTATCGAAAATCCCTTCGTTATCTATATTTCCGTATTCGTGAGCCAGGAAGTTCCTCATGCCGAAAACGGCAGTCCACGGTATCGAAGAATATGCTGAGAAGAATTCTTTACCACAAAGATTTCGGATTTTCACAAATATTTCCGTGATATATTGAAGAGTCATTCCACAAGCGCGGAATACAGTCATTCCTGTAAGGTTGGAAACAAAGTCATCCGGCGATTTGATATCAGCCGACATTTTGCCGAGAAGCTCCATCTCATCAATAGCATCTGTGAGAAGGGTAATCAAGCGCTCTTTCTCAGGCATAGATCACCTCCTTTTCTACTCTGGACCGGAAGTTGTCTTTAAGAATAGCCTTTTCGGAGATTAAGTCTATATGTCGTCCGAATACGGTTTCAAGTTGTTGGCTGATAATGGAATAGGTAAACAGGTTGGGCTTTTTCAACGAAATGAGAATGTCAATGTCGCTATCTAGCCCGGCCTCATTTCTGGCGAAGCTCCCGAAAAGACCCAGCTTCTCAATTCCATACTTGTCTTTATTGCAGGAAAAGTAAACTTTTAGTGTGGAGAGCACATAATCTCTGTCTAGAGTATCAGAAGTTCGTAAATCTTCCAGGGTAATCACAACTCGGTACCCCATAGCTGAAAGCACCCTTTCATATGTTTCAGGGCTTCCAAGTGTGCCGTTTTCCATTCTGGACACCTGCGATTTGCTCATACCCGCAATAATGCCAACCTGCTCCTGGGTCATGCCACGAGTCTTGCGAGCGGCTTTGATATCAATTGCATACATATTCTTCTTTTTTGCAAAGATAGAAAAAGTTTAATATTTATGCAACTTAAGAAGTCTAAACAATAGTCATCTGGGCTCTATTCTGGTACGAGCTTATTCGTCGAAACCGCCGATGGTGAAGCTGAAGAGGCCGCCGCTGTTGTAGGTTGCAAGCATTTTGCGCTTCTTGACGCGGCCGACCTGATGAATCTCGTCGGTAATCTTCAGTTTTCCGTTAAAGTCGATGGAACTGCTCTTGATATCGCGCCTGTGGAAGTTTCCGGCACTGTCGCAGATGAAGCCTCCGTGCCTGTATTCAGAAGACGTCTGCACCAGCTTGCCCTCTTTGGCCTTCATGGCCATGTCGAGCGGGCCGGCAATCTTAAGCGCGCCTCCGAGCTCGGCAAAATCGGTATAACTCAGCAGGGTTTCAGCCAGCTTGCTGGCAGAAACATCCACGCCCATGGCACCTAAGGCGTTTTTGATGAAATCTTTCACCGCATTATTGTCGGTGCCGGTAGCCTTTACCTTCTTTCCTGTGACCTGTGCGTCATATTCGGCCCATTTTTGCTGCCAGAACTTGGTCTCGGTGTCGATGTCCATTCCCAGCTTTCCGTCCACCAGGCCGATACGGATGGTGCCGGAAGGCAAATTGATGTCGAAGGTGAAGTCACTCATCATGTCGGTGTAGTTCTCCGGGAACGCCCGCTCAAGGTCTTCGTCCTTAAGGCGCTGCTGGAAGTCCGCAACGTCGGCATTGTGGTCTTTCCAATCCTGGCCCTGCAGGTTGGCAAGGTGATGCAGATACCGGTTTCTGGTATTCTCAAAGATCTCACCCCTCGTTGCCTTGGCGTAGTATGTTGAGCTCATGCCGCTGTAAACCTCGGAAAGGGCCCTGAACCAGAAATACTTGGCAACAGCAGGGTCGTGGTAATACAAAGGATACTTTGACATATCTGCCCACAGTTCTTTGTACAGGGGCTTGAACGTCTGGTTGAACACATCCATATCGACCTGCAACTCCTCCGTCTCGGATGGAATCGTTATCTGGTCGAGATACTCGATGGGCTGGGTGACCATAACCAGAATCTTGTATGGCTTGAATATCCGGCGCTCCGCTCTGGCATAGGTGGAATCAGAGGCCTCGGGATGATTCTTGATCCATTGTTCCATCTGCTGGTCGCACTTTTCCCACAATTCCATCGATTCGTTCAGGTGCTTCTTGTGCAAAGCTTCGCTGAGGGCGTCAAATTTTTTGGTAATCGCATCATTCTTCCGCACCCTCTCTTTATTGGCATCAGGGATAAAGCCCACGAATGCGTGGCGGTCGTCGTCGAAATAGGCAAAAGTTCCGTTCAGATACTCTATTCGGTAATTGTAATACCGCTCAAGAGCCCAGAGGCACCAGAAGGTACGGTCGTCGGGGACATAGAAACCGTCCACGCCGTACTTCATTCCTTCGGAACGGGTAAGCGTCTTATAGGCATTTTCCAGGGTGCTGCGGGCGTTGTCGCTCACGTTCAATTTGCGCACGGTTTTAGCGACCCTGGCGTTGCCAATATGACTCTTAACCTCAGGCATCTCTTTTGCGTTATCGTATATGTTCTGGATATTGTCGCCCAGGTTTGTGAATCCCATAGCCATACACAGTTGCAGCGATACGCTTTCGTCGTGTGCCTTGTTTGCCTTGTTCCAGCTGCTTTGGCCTTTTGCCTCATCCTGCTCTCCATATTTTTGGTTCATACGCCAGTTCGACTCAAGGTTAACCGCAGGAGTGGCGGTGAAATCCTTTTTGCCGCTTTCGAACTTCTCGGTCCGGCTCCAGGTAATGCCCTTGCGCAGGTTGTCAAGGTTTTCGGCGCTGAATACGCGGTTCAGCAGGGACATGAAATCGGTATGGTCGTGCGCTGCGTGCATCAGCGCCACGTCGAGCCCGTTCAGCAGGGCGGTGAAAAGCAGCGCTGAGTTCTCGTCAAAGAAACCGAGGGAAACAGATTTGAACAGGGCGTCAGCACGGGCGTACGAATCCTCTTCAAGCATAGCCTTGTATAGCCATGCCCTTCCGTCCTGGAAGCCGTCGGGGGTCTTTTCCAGAATCTTAGGCACCACCTTGCGGGCTTTTTCGATATTGCCCATATCAAGGTGGCATTCTACCTGGCCATACAGGGCCTCGGCATAGTCGGGCTGGTACTCTTCGGCTTTTTCGAAGTACTCCAGGGCGTGGGCGGAATCATCCAGCTCCATCAGCAAGGTGCCGGTGGTGTTGAGGATAGTCGGGTGCGGATACACGTGACAGCGGGCGATGGCGCTCTCTGCAAGCTCACCGGTAATCGTGCCGGTCAGCAGTGCCCCGCAGAGAGTATCGGCGTAATTGATTACGCTCCGCTCAATCTGCTCCGGTGTCTTCCCCTTGTTCTGGGCAATGAACAGCTCCAACGCGAGTTTTACGCCTTCCCTTGTGACGTTACGGTCATTTCGTGCCTGCTTTTTAACTGTAGCCTTAGTCATGTTCGCCGCCAGCACGGGGCTGCTTACGTTCTGCCGGCCGCTTATGCTGATGCTCTGCAGACCCCCGCCGCAGGCCAGCTCCACCGCGCTGCCGCTGTCGGTCCAGGGCTTGGCGCACACCGGCGGGCCAGGGAGGGCGGAGCTCTTGGTGCCGGTGCTGCCCTGCATCTGCCCCATGGCCATATCCACCATGCTCTCGATGGTCATGCCGGGCGGCAGCTCCTCGTCCTTCATCGCATCCCTGATCTGCTTTTCAATGGTTGCACGGTCGATTCCTGCAATGGCCATGGGATCCATGCTCCCGCTGCCCTGCTTCCAGTCGCGGCCCACGCAGAAGTACATGTTGGACGGAATGAAGGTGCTGAACGACAGCAGGTTCATCGGTCCGAGGCCCTCGCCGGAGGGGTCGCCCAGCTCGACGACGGACACCTTGTCCGAATTGTAATAGAAGGATATGGTGTTGCCGTCGGGGGTGCGGTACTCGTCGAAGTACCAGCCGTCCTGCCCGTTGAGGCGGCAGGTGCCCTGGCGCACGAACTTAAGCTTGCCGCCGTTGAACGACGCGGAGGCCGTTGGCTGAGCGGTCCAGGTCTTGGCGCCCTCGTCCAGCAGGAAGCTGCCTTCCGGAGTGCTCAGGATGACTCCGTCCATCATCTGCATGTGCGTACGGGCCATGGACACGCCGCCTCTGGAGGCCGTTTCTATCATCATCTGAATCTTGTCCGTCTTGAGGTCGGCGTCGGAGACGGCCTGAGCGGCTCCGAGTTTCATGTAGAACTTGCCCCCCTCCATCGCCTTCACGATGGGCGAAGACACATAGCCTTCCTGCGCAAAAGCGGCAATGCCCGCTGCGAGCATCACCGCTAATGTAAGTATCCTTTTCATGTATTATTTCTTTACGAACTCCACGCGGCGGTTCTTGGCGCGGCCCTCGTCGGTCTTGTTGTCGGCTATGGGCTCATGCGATCCCTTGCCCACTGCCGTGAGGCGTGCCTGGGCTATGCCCTCCTCCACGAGCGCGGCCACGATGGCTTCGGCGCGCTTCTGGCTCAGAGGGTCGTTGACCTTGTCGGAGCCGGTGGTGTCGCAGTGGCCCTGGACCTCGAACTCCAGGCCGGGATCCTCCTTCATCAGCTTGGCGATACGGTTGATTTCCACCATGGATTCGGGTTTGAGGTCCGCTTTGCCGGTCTCGAAGGTAATGGCGTAGGTGACAATTTTGCCGTCGGCGGCCAGGCGGTCGTACAGGGGAACTGCGCCCTTGGCTACGCGGATGTTCTTTAGATAGAAGCGGTCTTTCTCATCCGTGTTGGATACGGAAGAAAGCTTGAAACGTGTTGGTTTTGCCACGTTGGGAAGATTGACTGCGCGGTTGCCGTTGATATAGTACTTGAAGGCGCGTTTGTTGAAGGACACCTGCACCTTGGTCCATGTTCCGGGCTCGAAATACTTCTCCACGGTAGTGCCCGGAGCGCTACCCTCACGGGGATCCCCGGACGGAGATTTGAAGTCATATAACAAGTCGGCATGAGGGTCGGTGTTTTGTTCTTCCTCGTTAAGTCCGGCAGGGTTAAAACTGACTCTGACACAAGGGTCGTACTCTTCGCTGAACAGGATGAGATCGAGATGGTCGTTGTTGCTGGAACCCCAGTCGGGATTGGACCACACATCGAATTCGATGGTAAACTCTTCCGGGAGGTAGTCGGCTTCCTTCATCAGAGGCGTTATTTCGGAGCACCAGCCTGAAAGCTTTATGGCCTGGACACCGTCCAGTGTCATCACTTCGCATTCTTCGCCGCCGAGAAAATCCCAGTGGGAAGGGAATTCACCCACCTTTTCACCCTCGACCGGATCGTCGAAGAATATCTCGTCGCCGGGGACAAAGTCCGTCTTGGCATAGCCGGTCTGCGCCTGCTTTTTGGCCTTCACCTCCTGCTGCTGGGGCTTCTCGGCCGGCTTTTCAGCCTGTTCGGCCGGCTCCCTGGCGGGCTTTGCCTCCTCTGCCTCCTCACTCTGCGCCTTGTCTTTCTTCTTGTTGAACACCTTGTCGAAGGCGTTGTTCACTTCCTCTTCGACCTTCTCTCCGACCTTGTTTTCGGCGGCATTCTTAGCCCGGTTTCCTATCCTGTTCAGGATGCTCTGTGCTTCGACCGGAGCGCAGACGAACACCAGTGCGGCAATTATGACAAAAAGTTTTTTCATAACACGTTAGTTTCATGTAGCATCCAAATATAAGAAAAATAATTGTTATATTTGCTATTCAGTATGATTCAAGAACAATTAGACCCCCATACGCAAGACCTTCTTGCGCAGTACAGAGCCCTGTTGCCGACTTTCGAAAAGATTTCGGTCATAGTGCCGGAGAAACTCAAGGAGTTCTTCGACGAAGCCGGCATTATCGTGGCGTCCGTGGAACACCGTGTAAAAACGGAAAACTCCCTTACCGGTAAGCTCAAACTTAAAGGAAGCAAATACCACGATATCTACGATATCACAGACCTTGTAGGGCTCCGGGTCATAACCTTCTATATAGATGATGTGGACAAGGTGGCGTCCATTGTGGACCGCCTTTTCGACATTGACTGGGCGAATTCCATAGACAAGCGCAAGGCTCACGAAATAGACAGTTTCGGTTATCTTTCCCTGCATTACATTTGCCGTATTCCGGAAGAGTATTTCAAGGACCCCGAGTATCCGGATCTCAACAAAATACGCTTCGAAATACAGATGCGCACAGTCCTGCAGCACGCCTGGGCCAACATGAACCACGACACCGGCTATAAGAGCGGGGTGGAGATACCCACGGTGTACCTCCGCAACCTCAGCCGCCTGGCCGGCATCCTGGAGCTGGTGGACGATGAATTCAGCCGCATACGCCGGGAGCTGTCCGACTATCGCCGGCAGGTGCAGAACCTGGTGGCCTCGGGCAACCTGGCGGAGGTGCAGCTGGACGGAGACTCCTTCAGCAGCTTCCTGCAGATAGGGCCGTTCGACGCGCTTATGCGCCGCATCGCATCCATCAACCAGGCGGAGATACAGCAGGTGAATATGAGTCCTTTCCTCTCTCTGTTCAAAGCTATGGGCTTCAAGACACTGGGTGATATCGAGGCGATGGTGAAGAAATATTCGGACGCGGCCTACCAGATTGCATGCTTCCAGATGGGCATCACCGACCTGGATATTATATCGTCTTCCGTGGCGCCGCAAAACCTGTGTACTGCATACATACTCAAGAACGGAGGCGGGCGTGCCGGCCTGAAACTGATGCTGGATGCCCTGAACGGCCCCTCGGACGGCAACGAATTCATGGCAGACTTCCTTTTGGAGCAGACCAAAGACCTCCCCTTCATGAACAAGTAAGTTATGGCTAATAAACCGTTGAATACAGAACTGCTGGACCGGGCAATCATTTTTGCGGTCAAGGCACACGCCGGCACGGAACGGCGGGGGAAGGGATACCCCTATATCGTCCATCCCCTCGAGGCTGTTGAAATTGTCGCCACGATGACGGCCGACCAGGAGCTGCTGGCCGCCGCCGCCCTGCACGACACCGTAGAAGATACCGACGTGACCGTCGACCAGCTGCGTGCCGAATTCGGCGACCGCATCGCCTCCCTCGTCGCCGACGAAACGGACGTTTGGCCTATCGATGGCGGCACCAGCCGCCGTGCCGATAGGGAGGAACGAGGTGACGACCGGAAGGCACCCGCCGGAAGCGAAGCTGAGGCGGCATGCCCCTCGGGGCAGCTGCGCAGCAGCGGGGGTGAGAAGCCGGCATCGCTTGGCGATGACGAGTCTGCGCTAGCAGATTCTTGGCACGGACGCAAGCAGGCTGCCATCGACCGCCTCTCACGCGCCAGCCACGACGCCAAGATTGTGGCCTTGGGCGACAAACTCTCGAACATGAGGGCCATCGCCCGAGACTATGCGGTACAGGGCGACGCTCTCTGGAACATCTTCCACGCCAAGGACCCCAAAGACCACGAGTGGCACTACCGCGGTCTTGCAGACGCCCTCCGCGAACTGGAGGATACCGTTGCATTCAAGGAATTCGAAAGTCTGATCAATAAAGTTTTTGCATAATGGAGCCCATCAAAATTTCCCTGGACGATTACGTACTGTTTGGCGGCGGAGCCAACGGTGAGAGCTATGACCACAAGCAGGATCCGTCCATCATGCTCAAACTGTACTTCCCCGGCAAGATACAGCAGCCGCTGGACGAGATGAAGCTAGCCAAGAAGGTGTACGATGCCGGCATCCCCACTCCCGAACCCGGTGACTATGTGGTGACGGAAGACGGCCGCTACGGCATTCGTTTCAAGCGCATACTTGGCAAGAAATCCTATGCGCGCGCAACCGGAGACGAACCGGAGAAAGTGGCTCAATATGCGGCAGAGTTCGCCGAAATGTGCAAGAAACTGCACGCCACACATGTGGACACCACACAGTTCGAGAACGTCAAGGACCGTTACTACAGGCTCCTGAGCGAGAATCCTTTCTTCACCAAGGAGGAGAAAGACAAGCTTGAGCGCTTTATCGCAAGCGTCCCGGACGAGGATACCGCTATTCACGGTGACCTCCAGTACGGCAACGCCATTTTTGTTGGAGACCGGAGGTATTTCATAGATCTGGGCGACTTCTGCTGGGGCAATCATCTCTTCGACATAGGTATGGTTTACCTCTGCTGCTATCTTAGCGACGAAGCCTTCGTCAGCGAGGCCTTCCATATGCCAAAATCCGTTGCAATGAAGTTCTGGGACAATTTCGCTCCGGTGTATTTCGGCGCGGGTATTCCCATGAAGGAAATTGAAGAGCAGATCCGTCCTTTCGCCGGTCTCAAGACCCTCATCATCGAGCGGGACACCAAGTGTCCTATGCCGGAATTCCGTAATGCATTGAGTTCTGTTCTATGAAGCTTTCGGAAATAGGCGACAGGAAAACCCTCAGGCGTTCTACAGGCAAGGCGCTTCAGCTGGTGCTGATAGCGGCCCTGACCCTGGAGGCTACGGGTTTATTGCAGTATTTCTATTCCCAGAAAGGTTTCCGAGAAGCTGCGTACGGGCGTGTCGCGACGCAGCTGCAGGCGAACAGAAACAAGATTATGGACGTTGTGAACCAGGCGGAAGCCGCCGTCCACAACAATGTGTCATATACCCGTGCGTCCCTTGAGCGCTCCGACAGCATAATCCGTGTGTGCTGGGCGATAGTCCGCGAGAATCCTGTTGTAATGGGGTCTACGGTATCACTGGTCCCCGGTTATCTTAAAGACAATCCGCTTTACGCTCCTTATGTGTATAACGATGCGGACAATAATATGATTGCCGTGTCTCTGGCCACCCCGGAGTATGATTATCCATCAAAGGAGTGGTTTACCATGCCACTTGAGACAGGGAAGGGATATTGGTCCGAACCTTATATAGACGAGGGGATCAGCGACGAGATTATGACAACCTACTCCGTGCCGGTCAAAGACAAGGACGGAAATGTAGCTGCCGTACTCACTGCCGATATTTATCTGGACTGGCTTGCCGCAATGGTTGGTGAGATAGAAATGTATCCGTCGGCCTTCTACATGATTGTAAGCCGCCAGGGACGGGTTATGGTCAGCTCGGACAAGTCGCTGATCATGCGCAAGACCCTGGATGAGATTATCGAGGACCTCGACGACGCAGAGAGTTTCGCGCCCCTGAACCGGGCCATGCTTGAAGGCAAGAGCGGAAATATGGCCATAGAAGTCCAGGGAGACAAATGCCAGGCATACTTTGCTCCGGTCGAGCGTACCGGATGGTCGATGTCCATCGTGATACCCGAAAATGAGATTTACAAAGATCTCAGGCGGGGAGGCCTTATAACAATTATCTTGCAGATAATAGGCCTGGCAATGCTGGTAATCATATTGCGTTCGTTTATCAGGGGCCAGCTGAAAGTAAGGGAGCTGGACCAGAAGCACGAGCGCATCGAGAGTGAACTCCATATCGCCAGCAGCATTCAAATGTCCATGGTGCCCAAGGAGTTCCCTCCGTTCCCGGACAGGAAAGACCTTGACATAGCCGCTGCCATATATCCGGCCAAGGAGGTTGGAGGCGACCTGTACGATTACTTCATCCGCGACGAGAGGCTCTTCTTCTGCGTGGGAGACGTCAGCGGCAAGGGCGTTCCGGCTTCGCTTGTAATGGCGGTCACGCGTACGTCGTTCCGCAACATGTCGGCCCACGTGAGCAGTCCCGGACGCATCGTGTCGGCCATGAACGACAGTGTTACCTCTATGAACGAGAGCAGTATGTTCGTCACCCTTTTCTGCGGCGTGCTGGATCTTGCAAAAGGAGTGCTCCGCTACTGCAATGCCGGCCATAATCCCCCCATGATTCTTACCGATTCGATAAGGACGTTACCGGTGGAATCCAACCTGCCGCTCGGCATTGTGTCCGGTTTCGAGTATGCCGAGCAGGAGGTGCGTTTCAATTTTGACGATGCCGTCTTCCTGTATACGGACGGCATCTCCGAGGCTGAAAATGCAAATCACGAGCAATTCGGAGAAGAACGCATGACAGAGGCCCTGCGCGGATGGAAGAGTGCGGCGGAGCACCTTGATAACATCAAACAAAGGGTGTCTGATTTTGTGGGAGATGCTCCTCAAAGCGACGATATTACAGCTCTATTTATACATTATATGCCAGTAAAGCATAGCATTACACTTAAGAATGATATCAACCAGATATCTCTGTTGCCTGATTTCATTCACCAAACGATCATGGAGTCGAAGCTGGACCCCGAATTGGAGGGCAGCCTTAACCTGGCTATCGAAGAAGCGGTAACCAACGTTATCAGTTACGCCTATCCCGAGGGTACTGAAGGGACCGTGGTCATAGACTCCGACGTCGGACATAGCGCCGTCACGTTTATCATATCGGACAGCGGCATAGCCTTCGACCCTACTGCAAGGGCAGAGGTGGACATAACCGCCGGAGTGGATGAACGCCCGATAGGCGGCCTTGGCATACACCTTGTCCGCCACATAATGGACCAGGTACGCTATGAGCGTATCGGGGATAGGAATGTTCTGATATTAACTAAAAAATATTGATATTATGGAAGTAAAGATTGAACGCGAAAACGCCCAAGTTATTGTGCACCTTATCGGACGCCTGGACACTCCGGCTTCCCTGGAAATCGCCCCTCAGATGAATGAACTTACAGAAGCGGCAGGAGGTACGATTGTTCTTGACTGCTCGCAGCTTGAATACATCTCCAGCTCCGGCCTCCGAATTTTCCTTTCCCTGCGTAAAGCCGCAGGAGAAAAAGGCGGAAAAGTGATAGTCCGCAGCATCACCAACGATATACGGAACGTCTTCATGATGACCGGTTTCCTGAACCTCTTTGAAATTCAGTAACGAGCAATAAACATAATGGCCGTAAAAATACTTAGCGTCGACGACGAAACCGATCTTGAGTTGTTGTTGACGCAGTTCTTCCGCAGGAAGATCAGAAATGGCGAATACGAGTTCTTCTTTGCCCACAACGGGCTTGAAGCTCTCCAGGTTCTCCTGAAGCACCCGGACATTTCCATTATTCTTTCAGACATCAACATGCCTGAAATGGACGGCCTTACGCTTCTCGCCAAAATCAACGAGATGCGTATCCCGTCCCTCAAGTGTATAATGGTTAGTGCGTACGGAGATATGGACAACATCCGCCACGCAATGAACGGAGGAGCCTTCGACTTTGCCACCAAACCCATCGACCTGGATGACCTGCAGCTTACCATAGACAAGGCTGTAGAGCAGATCGAGTATATCAAGAGCGCGCAAAAGGAACATGCCCAGCTGGTGGACATCCAGGCCGACCTGTCGGTGGCCCGCGAGATCCAGCAGGCTATCCTGCCCCGTGCTTTCGATGTAAAGATGCATGACGCCGGCGAGGTTGACATTTTTGCCAGCATGCTTGCGGCAAAGGATGTCGGAGGCGATTTCTACGACTTCTTCGCTATAGACGACCGCCGTCTCGGCTTCACTATTGCCGATGTGAGCGGCAAGGGTGTGCCGGCAGCCATCTTCATGGCGGTGAGCCGTACGCTCATCAAGGCTACAGGCCTTCAGGGCTTGCCCGCCGAAGAGTGTATGGCCAAGGTAAACGATATCCTCTGCGGAGAGAGCGTGGGCTCCATGTTCGTGACCGTGTTCTACGGCATCTACGACGTGACTACCGGCGCAGTCTCTTTCACCAATGCGGGGCATAATCCTCCCTACATTCTCAGGGCGGACGGAACCGTGGAAAAGCTCAGCTGCTCCTGCAACCTGGTGCTTGGTGCCGTTGAGGGCATGCCTTTTACCGGCGAATCGCTTCGGCTGAACGCCGGCGACGCCCTGGTGATGTACACCGACGGCGTGACCGAGGCCGAGAACAGGAACCATGACCAGTTTGGCGAGTCCAGGCTGGAGGCCGAACTGGCGGAACTGAAGGGCGCAGACAGCAAGCAGATTGTCAGCGGCATCAACGCCAAGGTAAAAGAATTCATAAACGGCGCTCCCCAGAGCGACGATATCACCCAGTTAGTTATCCGTAGAAAGTGAAATCCCGTTCAATCATATTATATGCTTTGACGGCATTGGCGGTGCTTGCCGGCGTGGCTGTTCTGTCATATCGGTTGGGCAGTAAGCAGTCCAGGCAGGAACTGGCGGCTATGCGGGAGGAGATGGACCGGCTGGAGGAGGCAGGCAAAGATGCCGCCATCGTCAAGCGGGTCAGCCAGCAGATGGAGGATATCGCCTACCAGCAGAAAACCATCTCCGACCGGCAGCGCGACCGTGCCGAAGAGCAGTCCATCCTGGCCACACAGAATGCAGCACGTGCCGAGCAGGAAAGCCGTGCCGCACATGAGGCCGAGCTAAAAGCGAACGCCGCCGCAGAAGTGGCCCAAAGGGAACGTGCCAATGCCGAAAAGCAGCAGGCCATAGCCGTGGAACAGAGGGATGAAGCCACTTTCGCAAGAAATGTGGCCGATACGCTTAACCGGCGCACCCAGGCAAGGAGCCTGGCGGCGAGTTCGCAGGTAAGGCGAGAGGCGGGCGAAACCGATGTGGCCGACCTGCTGGCATACGCAAGCTGGTTTTTCCTCAAGAACAACCGCGGCAACCAGTATTATTCCGATACGTTCAAGTCTTTGACCATGGCTAACGGAGGTATACCCCGTCACAAGGTCAAGGAGAACGGAGCCGTAAATGCAATCGCTCCCGTTCCCGGCAGCAGCCGCGAATGTGTTGCCGTTACCAATTACGGCGAGGTGGAATGGCTGACGGCCCGGCAGAGCAGCGCGAACACCAGGATTTCATCCAAAGTCCTCCTGTTCAACCCGGAGTATGATTTCAGGGCCGTCAAGGTAATAGACGGCCTGGTATATGCTCTTTCGCTCAAAGGTCCCTTGTGCGTACTGGATTTCAAGGGCAAGCTGAACACCGTGAGCCTGGCCGATGACGATTACTTCAAGCTGGTTCCCGTGGGAGACCGTTTGCTGGTGGCGGGGCGCAACAGCTTCTGCTGGTATGAAGCCGGCAAGGTGTCGAAAAGCGTTCCTCTGAGCAAGCCCCTTTCTGCTATAGTCGAAAGGGAAGGTACTGTATGCCTCTTTTATTCCGACGGCTCGTATGCAGAAATGGACGCGTCCGGACGGATTGAAGAAAAGACTCCGTTGCTGAAAGAGGTAGTAACCGCTGCATGCTACGACAAGGATACCGGATGCCTGCTCCTGGGAGTGGAGGAAGGTACGGTATATCCTGTCAACAAATACAACCGCGTCATGGAGACTTTGGCCGCCCATAAGTCAAGGTGCGTGAGCATAGCCATGCAGGGCCCCGTTGTCGTTACGGGCGGTTATGACAAGAAGGCTTTCATCTGGAATATGGACAACTTGTTGTTCGAGAGCGGCTTGTCCTTCCGGGAAGAACTGGAGATGAAAGATTCGGCCAAACGCAAGGCCGGCAGCAATAAGATTCCTACCGAGTGGCTGGTGCCCGTGGACTATTCTTATGACGGCTGGACGCTTGCCGTTTGCGGCGACTCCGACGGCAAGACGGCCTGGGTGGGCACGTCTTCCGGAAACGTCCTGATGCTCAATTCGTCGGCAGACGATATGGCGCAGCAGCTCTTCGACAAACTCGACCGTAACCTGACCCAACAGGAGTGGACACGCTACGTTGGCGCTTCCATTCCATATATGACGTTCAAATGAGAAAGTTTCTGTATCATATCAGTTTGATGGCCGCCGTGCTGGTTTTCACGGTGCCCGCCATTGCGCAGGACGGAGGCGACGCCTACATGGGCATTCCCTTCTTCAGGAACTACTCTGCAGGCCAGTATAATGCCCACAACCGCAATTTCGACGTTCTCTGCGACGGCGAGGGGCACACCTTCTTTGCTAATTTCGAGGGCCTTCTGGTTTACGACAATGTGGACTGGACGATCGTGCACACGCCGGACATTTCCCGCGTCGTTAGCCTGGAAACGGCCGAAGACGGTTCTGTGGTGTTCAATGGAATCAGTTATACCGGACGGGTCAAGTCCATCGACGGGGACGCCGTGGATGTGGACTTTACCAGGATTGACGGCGGCGACGCCCGGATGGCGTCCGGCGGGCAGAACGAAAAGGCGGCGGTAGACAGGTGGAAGGGCATCGAGGTATACCAGCGGCTGCCGCTCTCCGGCGACCGCACCCTTCTGGCTACGGCTACGGACGGCGTTATCGCCATTGACGCCCAGGGAGCCGAGGTCTGGCGCATCGATATAGACAACGGCCTCTGTTCCAACAGTATTACCAAACTGGCCTATGACGGCAAGGGAACGGTCTGGGGGGCCACAGACAACGGTGTGTTCAGCATATCCGTATCCGAGATATATACCCATTTCACAGAGAAGGAGGGCCTGAGAGGCCAGATATCCTGCATCGCCATGAGCGGACCAAGCCTTCTGGTTGGAACCTTCCAGGGCCTCTATCGTCTGGACGGGCGCGGTTTTGCAAAGGTGGACAATATCAATCACGCCTGCTGGCAGATTGCCCAGGGGGCCGGAGGAACGGTATATGTGGCCACGTCGGACGGCGTGTATGTGTATGCCAAAGCTTCCGCCCGCCAGTTGACCACCCAGTTTGCCGTATCCATTGCAGCCCTGGCAGACGGCTCCTACCTGGTAGGACAGCTGGAAAACGTGTGCCGTCTGCGTCCCGGCAAGGGGGTCGAAGAGATTGCCCCTATCCCCACCGTTAACCGTTTCAAAAAGGATGAAAACGGCGGCGTGTGGGCCGTGACCCTGGCCGGAGATTACTACTACATGCCGACCGGCGGCAGCACCTTCGAAAAGAGGGACGATGGTCCCGTCTCCAAGCTCTTCGAGTATGAAGATTCCGCAGGCAACCTGTGGCGCAGCAACAGCGACGGCTCCGGCCTCTATTATGAGGGTATGCCCGAAGACCTGAAGAGCTGGCTGGAACCGTTCGACGATTTCAATGTGCAGGCCATGCTTGTCCATGACGGTCTTGCCTGGATAGGCGACAACGACGGGCTGGTACGGTTCAACCTCGACAAATGCCGTACTACAGATAAGTTCGCTCCGCAGTTGTACGTCCGAAGCTTTAAGACGGGCGGCGGCGACCTCGCCATCAGCTTTGCAAACGATAAAACCGATCCTGTCGGAGAAACGCTTTACAGCTACCGCCTGAACAACGACAGCCCCTGGTCCGGCTGGAGCGACAATCAGGAATACTTGTTCGCCAACCTGGGCTACGGCAACTATCAGGTGTCGGTACGCTCCATGGATGCCTTCGGCCAGATCAGCGAATGCGGCCCGTATAAGTTCAAGCGGCCGTATCCCATATTCGTCCGCTGGTACGCCCTGCTGTTCTACCTGCTTGTCATCGTGTTCATCCTGTATCAGATATTCAGATACCGTATGCGCCGTATGGCCAAGGAGCAGGAGAGGCTGGAGGCCATAGTGGACGAGCGCACCAGGGAGCTGCGCGAGGCCCAGAACAAACTGCTGCGACAGGAGAGGGAGGCCGCCATCGGCAAGCTGACCAAAGGTCTGATCGACCGTATTCTCAACCCGATGAACTACATCAACAATTTTGCCCATCTTACGCTCGGCCTGTCCAAGGAGATGCGCAGGAACATCGAAGACGAGAAAGACAATCTCACTGCCGATACCTTCGAGGATTCCGTTGACGTGATGGATATGATGCAGACCAACCTGGAAAAGATTGAGCAGCACGGACTCTCCACCACCCGCACCCTCAAGGCCATGGAGGAGATGCTGAAGGAACGTTCCCTCAAGTTCGAACCCACAGACATGGCAGTGCTGTGCCAGCAGTGTGTAGAGAAGCTCAGGAACTACTCCGCCGCCGATATAGACGCCCTTGGAATCCAGGTGGAATGTGTTAAACCGGATTCTGCCCTGATGAAGGATGTGGTACCGGACCAGATAAGCAAGTCTCTCATGTCTATGCTGTCCAACAGCATTTACGCCATCAAGAGAAAAGCCGAAAAGGGCGGAGAATACAAGCCTGTGCTGAGAGTTACAGTGTCACAGGAGGACGGTCATGTGCTCATAAAGGTATTCGACAACGGAATCGGAATCGAAGAGAGTATCGTCGGTAAGATATTCGACCCCTTCTTCACGACCAAGCCTACTGCAGAAGCCCCTGGCGTGGGACTCTATCTCACCCAGCAGATACTGCACGACTGCGGCGGCAATATAACTGTGAGTTCCGTTAAGAATGAATACACCGAATTTGTAATCAACTTGGCTTAAGATACTATGAATGAGGAAATGGAGAACCTGAAACAACAGGTTGAATACTTGCAGCAACAGTTGCATAAACAGGAAAAGATGGCCTCGCTGGGCCTTCTGAGCGCAGGTATCGCCCACGAAATACAGAATCCGCTGAATTTTGTCATCAATTTCAGCAAAATGTCGGTCAAACTGCTGGAAGACCTTAGTGATATAGTGGACGACTGCTCGGAAAAGCTGGATGCGAACGATGCCGCCGACCTGCAGGATATTTCGGCAGACCTCAAGGAGAACCTGGAGAAGATCCAGGAACATGGCGAGCGTGCCATCAGCATCATCCGCGGCATATTGCTGCACAGCCGCGGCAAGGCGGGCGAGATGCTTCCCACCGACGTGGGACAGCTGGTTCACGAATACGTGTGGCTCAGCTATCACGCCATGCGTGCCAATGACAAGAGCTTCAATATTACCATACAGGAGAACATCCAGGAGAATATGCCCAAGCTGATGGTGGTTCCGCAGGATCTCAGCCGGGCGGTGCTCAACATAATGAACAATGCCTGCTATACCGTTAAGGAGAGGACCGGAATTGAAGGCGAAGACTACAAGCCTACAATAATAATTACGGTTGCACTGACCCCTGACGGCAGCGGCAACGGAGAGCTCAGGGTGGATATTGCAGACAACGGCATGGGCATGACGCCCGAGATAAAGGCCAAGATATACGAGAACTTCTTCACCACCAAACCTGCCGGCCAGGGTACCGGACTCGGAATGAGCATCACCTATGAAATCATTACCAGGAACCACAACGGCAAGCTGCTTGTGGAATCCGAACCCAAGGTTGGGACCACGTTTACGTTTATCATTCCCGTAAAGATTGCCAGATGAGAACCAAGAGATACCTGTTCGCGCTCTTCCTTCTTTGCTTCTCCCTTGCACTTCATGCACAGGAAGACACCCATGTGTATGAGTCGGCGCAGGAAGCATACGAATTGGGATTGTTCGAGAAAGCCGACGGCATCCTGCGGAACAACGCCGATGTCTTCAAGGGTGAGACCCGGATCGGTGCATACAGGCTGCTGGCCTTGTGCAACCTGAATATGGACAATCCCGAGGAGGCCGAGAAATGGGTTACCAGGCTGCTGACGGTAGATCCCTACTACAGCGTTTATAACGACGCCCCGCGTTTCGCCGAGATGGTCAACCGTCTCAAGGCAGGCAAGTCCTTCACGATCACCACGGCATCCCAGCAGGCTGAGTCTATAGAAGAAGCTCCTGTGCCCGTGACGCTCATCACGGAGGATATGATAAGCATGAGCGGCGCGCGCAACCTGAAGGAACTGCTGACAGCCTATGTGCCTGGCATGTCCCACATCGAGTGTAATGAAGAGATGAACATCGCCATGCGTGGCGTATACGCGTCCAGGCAGGAGAAGATGCTCATAATGTTGAACGGCCACCGCCTCAACAGCTATTCGACCAATGTGGCCGCCCCCGACTTCAGTATCAGCCTGGAAAAGGTGAAGCAGATAGAGGTCCTGCGGGGACCGGCTGCTTCCCTGTACGGCGGCGTGGCCTTGACGGCCGTGATCAACGTCATCACCAAGGATGCTGCTGATGTGGACGGACTGAAGGTCAAGGCGAGTGTGGGCAACTTCGGCCAGGTGAAAGGCGACCTGTTGTTCGGCAAGCGCTTCATGAACGTCTCTTTGCTGGCCTGGGCCAACATTTACCGCTCTACCGGCGAGTCATATGAGGTGGGCTACGAAGACCAGCCCTACGCGCTGATCCCGAATCCCGGCACAATCACCATCGGCGGCTACAACCAGAGGCCGACGCACGACCTGGGCATGACGCTGCAGTGGAACGACCTGACGTTCACCTTCAACAATACCTTCTCCAAGACGGTGGCGCCCTACTCTATGAGCATGATGTTCACCGCGTACGATTACGACAAGTTCGGAGTGCTTAACGGGAACAAGCCCGGCTTCTCCACCTTGTCCAATTATTTCGACCTGAAATACGAGAAGTCTTTCGGCCCCTGGGGGCTGTCTGCCAGCGTGACTTACGACTCGGCTGACCAGCAGCAGTATCAGGTAGCCGGCGACCTCTCCGCGGTGGGCTATTTCCTGGAGCCTACCGCCACACCCGATACGGTCTATACCAGCGGTCCTGTCTTCCAGAACCATTTCTGGAGCGAGCACACCCTGGGCGGACATCTCCAGGGCAGTTACAGCAGAAAGTGGGGAAAACACGACCTGGTTGCCCTGCTGGGCGCTCATGCCGGCCGTATGGACCTGGAATACAGCTACTATGAGGAAGGCGATGAATATACCCGGATAATCAAGGTATGGGACGAGTCCAAGAACCTCACGGTGAACCACGAAATCAATGCGGACGCCTATCTGCAGCTGAAGTACAAATGGAACGACATGTTCATCCTGAACGCAGGTGCCAGGTACGACTTCAAGCGCCGGTATGACTATCTCAAAGAAGATCATGAGAACATAAACGTACTGTCTCCGCGTGTCGCATTCATCATGAACATCCCGGTGCTGACCGCCAAGCTGTCGTATTCCAAGGCGTTCGTGGACGCCCCGTACTTCTATCGCAACGGCCGCTTTGACACCTCCTGGGGCGGCGGGCTCGAACCCGAATATCTGCACTCATTCCAGGCTTCCGTCTCCAAGAAAGATATCGTGAAGGATCTAAGCGCGGAATTGAATGTATTCTACAATATGTTCGAGAACCTGGTGTTTTACGATGGTGGGGCGTTGATTTATCTCAACGGCGGTAAACTGAACAACTTCGGTACGGAGTTCTCCGTGCATTATACGGGAAAGAAGTTCCAGGCGGAAGGCAACCTCACCTGGCAGAAGGTCCTCGGAGCCGAATTCTATCAGTATGCGATGGGCAACAATATGGCTAATATCCCGTCGTTCATGTCGAACGTGGTACTCCAGTACGAAGTGCTGAAAGGCCTGAAGGTCCATACCCATCTGACCGGCTTCGGCCGTCAGTATTCCCAGACCACGAACTGGTTCACCTATGAGATTACCGAGCATGAGCTTCCCGGCCGCGTTCTGGTGGACCTGGGTGTCAACTATGAATTCAAGAAGTTCGGCGTGGGCATCAACTGCCATAATCTTTTGAATACGAAGTACGAGCAAGGCGGTGTTTCAACCGGCTTCATCCGTCAGCAGGGACGCTGGCTGATGGCGGAAATTTCTTACAAGTTCTAGTATCTATGAAGTACCAAAGCTATACTCATCTGGATGTTTGGAACCATATCCAGGAAAGCGCCGGGCAGGAGCCCGGCAAGGCGTCTGTATGGGTGGGTGAGAAGTGTCTTTCCTACCGGAATCTGTTCCATCTGGCGGATCAGTTTGCTTCGGGCATAAATGATTTCCTTTCCCGGGAAAAGCTGGTAAAGAAGGGTTCTCCGGTCCGTATCGGTGTCTTCGTGCGCCGCAACGAGCGGCTGGAGGCTTCGATACTCAGCATCATCAGGCTTGGCTGCACCTACGTGCCCATCGATACTGAAACTCCGGTCGAACGTGTCGCCTTCATTGCCGAAGATGCCTCGCTGGCTTTCTTCCTCACAGAAGAGTCGGTCAAGGGCTTGTTGCCCCATGGCGTCCCGGTGCTGACCGTCGAGGAGATTCTGCAGAAAGAGGCCGGGGAAGTCACCGCAGACTACGCGACGGACGATAACGAGGCTTATATCATCTATACTTCAGGCACGACCGGGAAGCCCAAGGGCGTGCTGATAAGTTATATCAATCTCTATAATTTCCTGCTCACCTGCGCCCGGGAAGACAATTTTCATTTTCATCACGACTCTGTCGTCCTCCACTATACGAGCATCAACTTCGATGTTTCCGTTCTTGAGCTCTATAATGCCTTGTTCAACGGTGCGACGCTGGTCGTCGTCAATGAAGAGGAGCGTAAGGATGTAAAGAAGGTATACAAGATCATCAACGAGCGGAAAGTGACTTTCATGTTCCTGCCGCCTACGATGTTCAACCTGTTTACGGAGTTCAATTTCGTCGCCATGGAGACCGCCTGCACAGGCGGAGAAGCCATGCCCCGCTCGCTGGCGGAGCGCATCGGGAAACGCCCTTACCGTTTCATCAACGGCTATGGTCCGGCCGAATGTACGCCGATTTCCTCAATGCGCGATGTCACAAGCCCTGAGTTGTACCGCAATATCGGCCAGGCTCCCGAAAATGCCTTCTATGTTGCCGTGAACGAGCAGCTGCAGCCGGTTCAGCCAGGTGAAGAAGGGGAACTGCTTATCGGTGGCCCGAAGGTGTTCGGAGGATATCTGAACAGGCCGGGACTCACTAAGGAGAAGCTTATAGACAATCCATTTGCCGATACCCGCGAAAAGGCGCCGAAGTTGTATCATACCGGAGACATAGTCCGGCCTCAGCCGGACGGCAGCTTTGAATATGTGGGAAGACGTGATTCCCAGGTGAAGTTGTACAGCCACCGCATAGAACTGGGCGAGATTCAGGTCGAGATTGAGAAGTGCGAAGAAGTACGTGGAGCCTATGTCCGGGTAGAAGATACCGGCACCAACAAGCACATCGTGGTATTTATCCAGCCGAAGGATCCGAAGGTTTGCCAGTCAAATGCGGCTGTCGTCGATGCCATCGAAAGGATCAAGAAGCAGATACGCGTCGAGCTCCCCGATTACATGATTCCGGCAATGTGGAATTTCGTTCCGGATTTCCCGATGACGATTAACGGGAAGATTGACGGCGGAAAACTCGTGAACAGGCCTTTCTACTACATTGAGATAGACGAAGAAGAGAGTTTGACCAGCGATGAAAGGATACTGAAACAGGAGTTGTGCAGGGTGATGGAGTTTGACAATATCTCCATTCACGAAGACTTGTTCGAGGTTTACGGCCTCTCATCAATACAGACCATGCAGGTCTCCATGGACCTCAACCGCATGGGTATGCAAGTGTCGGCGCTGGAGATGTACAAGTACCGCACCATCCACGAAATCATAAAGCACCGTGACGCCCGCCTGAATTACTGGTACAACGACGGTGACGATACCACAAAGCCCGTCATCATAGTCATCAGCGGCTATACCTCCTTCGGCAACATGTACACGCAGCTGGCCGATCGCCTGACCGATAAGTTCTCCATCTATGTTGTGGATTACTATCACGCCATCATGAACGGCAGGAGACTGAAAGACCTGGAGGAACTGATGGCCATCTACCGGGAGATGGTGGCGCCGGTGGTCGCCAAACACAAGATCTGTTGTTTCATGGGCATTTGCCTGGGAGGAGAGCAGGCGCTGCTGCTTGCCCACCAGCTCTATGCCGGCAAGGAGGAGAAGCCTCATGTTGTGAACATCGACGGCGAGGTGGACAGGGATACCAGGCGCGAGACCAATGGTCACCTGCATTTCGATTTCCTAACTGAGGAAGAAAACGCCGTGCGCATCGACAACGACTTCACGGTAATGGAAACCTATCCTGATTTCCATTATGACGGCGAGCTTACAGTATTTCTCTCACGGGATTATGTGGCTTACGAGGCCTGGTTCGATCCGGACTGGACCGAGGTGAAGGCAAGCGCCCTGCGCCACGCCTTCGACACCAACCGCGAAAGGTGGGAAAGGCGCTATCCGGACTGTAATATCCTCGTGCTGCCCTCGGACCATGCAAATTTCTGGAATTCGGAGCCTTCCCTGACTATCTTGACCGACTACCTCAAAGACAATCTGCTCTGAGCCCGCTGCCCGCTGTCACCTGAGTAATATTTTCACTCGGAACCCACGGGTTGTGGGCTCCTCTACGATGCTTTTCACCCGTGAACGCAGGCTTCCTACAGCTTCGTTCCTGGGCAGCGGAGACTCCGTGAGGCCTTCTGCCATAAAGTCGATGGCGGTTTCTCCGGACAGCTCGGCATGCGTAAGGCGGAGCGTCAGCGGGCGTATGCCCTTCAGAAGCTCAAAGAGCATTTCCTTGATGATGGAATAGGCTTCGTCGGCCAGATCTGCGAGGTTGTATTTGATACAGAACTGATTGACTCCGGTATGAATCTGGAGATAATCAAACTGGTCGCTGTCAATCTCATATACCAGCTTCTGAATACGGTTTACAAAGGCTTTGGTTGCACTTCTGACCGGGTGCTCGAAGATTTGCTCAGGAGTGCCGTCTTCGTATATTATGCCTTCGTTCATAAAGAAAATACGGGTGCTCACGTCTTTTGCAAAACGCATCTCGTGAGTAACGATTAGCATGGTCATGCCCTCGCTGGCCAGCTTGCGTATTACACTCAGTACCTCGCCCACCATGGTGGGGTCAAGGGCCGATGTGGGTTCGTCGAAGAGTATCACTTCGGGATGCATGGCCAGGGCGCGTGCGATGGCGACGCGCTGCTTCTGTCCGCCGGAAAGGGATTCCGGGTAAACGTCGGCCTTTTGTGCCATGCCCACTTTCTGCAGCAGCTCCATGCCCTCGGCCTTGGCCTCCTCTTCACTCATCTTGTGCAGTTGTACCGGCACATAGGTGATATTCTGAAGCACCGTCATGTGCTCGAACAGGTTGAAACTCTGGAACACCATGCCCATCTTTTGGCGCATCTTGTCCAGCTTGTAACCCTTTGCCATGATGTTCTCACCATCCACCCAAATTTCACCTCCGGTGGGTGGCTCAAGCATGTTGACAGCCCTCAGGAGCGTACTTTTGCCGGTCCCGGAAGGGCCTATGATGCTGATTACCTCTCCCTTGTCGATGTCGCAGTTGACGTCCTTCAGCACAGTGAGAACACTGCCGTCGGGATTGTGGAAAGTCTTGCTTAAATGTTTTATGCTTATCATTTTTTCTTGAGGAAGAGGTTAAACAGTTTGCGTATGAGCCAGGCCAGTACAAAGTAGGCGATGGTAATGAACAGCAATGGAATCATGGCGTCGAAGGTGCGGCTGCGTATGAGGTCGCTTGCACGGGTGAGGTCCATGATGGCAATGTAACCCACGATAGAGGTGCCCTTGAGGAGCGCCACGCACTCTCCGGTGTAAAGTGGCAGGGCTTTCTGCAGAGCCTGCGGGAATACTATGCCGGTGAAGGTTTTCAGCGGTGTGAGTCCCAGGCTGAGTCCGGCTTCCGTTTGTCCCTTCGGTACAGATGAAATTGCTGCAGAGAAAATGCTGCCGGAAGACCAGGCGAAGCACAACGCGAAAGTAATTATGGCTACAACGGTTCCGGAAATGCCTGCGCTGGCAAGAACCACGTAAAACATAATCAGGAGCAGCACCAGCGTGGGTATGCCCTGTATGAACGCTCCGTACAGATCTGCGGCTTTGCGTATCCATTTACGACGGCTGCGCAGCATGGCGCACACTCCGCCTCCCAGAATGGTTCCCAGCAGGATCGCGAAAACCGTGATAATCAGCGTTTCCCATAAACCGTCCGTAATTAATTTCCATCTTTTTTCCGTCACCAGGTTCATCCGGAGCCTGTCCAGAAAGCCGGGTCTTGCGGTGCCTTCATCGTCCACTACAAAATATCCGGCGCGGCAAAGGTAATAGGGTTCAGTAAAATCTACGGATTTCTTCCGCTCCTCCGTAATATACAAGCAGGCACATACCACATCGCACTGTCCGGTATTCAGGGCAATTATGGCCGACCCGAGGTCCTGGAACTTCATTTCGAACCGGCGGCCGCTCCAGGCAGCGAAACGCTGGAGGATATCGGCATCCATGCCCATCCACTCACCGCCTTCTCCAATAAAGCAGACGGGGGCCATGCTCGTTCCCGTGACGCAGCGAAGCGGAGCTGCGTCGGACGATTTCACCCCTTCACGCGTAACGGGCTCAGGTGCAGGAGCATCCTCCAGCCAATGGGCTATGACGGCGTCCAGACTGCCGTCGGCTTTGGCTTCCCGGATAAATTGGTCCAGCTCTTCCCGAAGATCGTCGCCTCCTTTCTTCACGGCAAATGCCACGTCGAAGCTTTCCTCTCCGCGGAAGGCCTTCTTAATTCCGAGTTGCTTGCGCATCTCCGGCGGAAATGCTACCTCATCCGTCACGTGGACATCTGCGATTCCCTGCCGAATGGCCTGAATGCCGTCAGTCTCCGTATTGACGAGGAACATGGTTATGTCCTCACGGCCGGAATACTTGTTGTCGAAGAAATTGCCCGCCGTAGTGCTAAGGGTAAGACCGCTCAGATCGGCCTCAGAGTGCAACTCGCGGGTATCCTTTTTCTCGTTCTGCCCGCAAGACAGGACCAACATTATGACGGCGGCAAGCGTGCATAGTCTCTTATGTGTAATCATGTGTCAAGACTTTTTCTGAATTCTCTTTGCAAGGCTTATTGCGCCGGAAGGGCAGACCAGGCGGCAAAGAAGGCAGCCGACGCACTTGGCTCCGTTCACCCGCGGCTGGCGGTCTTCTCCGAAGCTGATGGCCTGGTGGCCGCCGTCCGAGCAGGAGGTGTAGCAGCGGCCGCAACCTATGCACGTCTCCCGGTCGATCTTCGGGTAGACGATGGTGTCGCGGTCCAGGTCGTGCGGCAGGTGGAATTTCGGCAGGAGTTCGCCCGCCAGGTCGGCCAGATTGCTGATGCCGCGTCCGGCCATATAGTGCTGCAGGCCAAGGATCATGTCGTCGATGATGCGGTAGCCGTACTGCATCACGGAAGTGCACACCTGGACGTTGCGGCAGCCCAGCTGGATGAACTCCAGGGCGTCCCGCCATGTCTCGATGCCGCCTACGCCGCTGAGCTCTTTGTGGCCGATAATGGGGTTCTTGACCATGGCCAGGATGTGCCGCAGGGCGATGGGCTTGACGGCTTTGCCGGAATATCCGGAGCCCGTCTGGCAACCATTTACCTCCGAACCTTCGCCCAGCGTGACGCTCTTGATGGTATTGATGGCCGAAATGGCGTCAGCCCCGCCCAGCACGGCCGCCATGGCGGGTTCCGAGATGTGGGTGATGTTGGGAGTCATCTTGGGGATGACGGGAATGTTCACGCTGCGCTTGACGCAGGCGGTGAAGAAAGTGACCAGCTCGGAGTCCTGCCCGACGTCGCTTCCCATACCGGTCATACGCATCTGCGGGCATGAGAAGTTGAGCTCCACGGCGTCGCAGCCGGCCTCTTCGGCCATCTTGGCCAGTTTGATCCAATCCTCTTCCTGCTGTCCCATGATGGAGGCGATGACCACCTTGGTGGGATAGTTCTGCTTGAGGCGCCGGAGGATATCGAAGTCCATCTCCACGGGGTTCTCGCTCAGCTGCTCCATATTGCGGAAGCCGATAAAGCTGTTGTTGGCGTCGTTCTTGACGGCGTCGAAGCGGGGCGACACTTCACGTATCTCCTGCATGCAGATGGTCTTGTAAAAAACGCCCGCCCAGCCTGCCTCGAAAGCCCTTGCTACCATTTCGTAGTTGGTACAGACGGCCGATGATGCCAGGAAGAAAGGGTTCTCGCAGCGTATGCCGCAAAAGTCTATGGCAAGGGACGGCTGGCCTGAGGCGGTCGCGACCGGCAGCGCCTTTACCATCTCCCGGATACGGATAGGACGGTCATAATGGATGCAAGCCTTTTCGGCTGCCTCAAGCTCTGCCTCGGTGGCCTCTGAGACCCATTGGCGGGCTATGGCTTCATTGCCGAAACGGACGGCGCGGATGGCTCTTGCCGGGTCTGAGTTTCTGCAGACCTTGCTGCAGGGCGCATCTGCGCATAACAGGCAGCGTGCGGCTTCTTCGTGGAGGTGTATCATTAGTTTGTGTTTTACTATTACATAGTCGTGAAAGACAAATGTAATAATAATTCAAAAACTTATTCGTAAATTGCAGCTATAATTCTTTGTTTCTATGAGTAAGCGCGCCTGGATAATTCCCGTACTGATTGTTGCCGTGAACGCATTGGCGATTCTGATCCGTTGGAAATCCCTTCCGGAGATACTTCCCGCCCACTTTGACTTGCAGGGCAATGCCGGCGGCTCGATGCCGCGCAGTACATTGCTCTTCTACCCTTTGATAGGGGCTGTTGTTTGCGGAATTGCTTATGCCATAGCCCGCAAAGTCGGGAAACCGGGTATTCGATCCGGCATGATTATTCTGGCCTCAGGTATCGGACTGGTAATCCTTTCATCGACTATGGTTACGCTGACGTCCGGAACCACTCCTGTATTCATGCTGGCGGAGCCGGTGATCCTTCTGGCAGCCATTGTGGCATCCGTAATCTGCCTTGTTAAGGCACGAAAGAAATGAACATCTTCACATCCCTCGCAAAGAGCTTTACCGATAACCTGATAGCCGAGCAGCGCTACCGGATGATTCTGGATGGCCTGCAGGTAACGTTAATCATTACCCTGTGCTCCGCCATACTGGGAACCCTGCTGGGCGGCCTGGTGTGCTGGATGCGCATGAGCCGCCGGACGTGGCTGCAGAAAGTGGCCAAGGTGTACATCGACATTATGCGCGGCACGCCAGTGCTTGTGGTTCTTATGTTGATGTACTACGTAATCATGGCGCCGATGGAGGCCACGGGCATCGTGGTGGCCATCGTTACCTTTGGCATGAACGCTGCGGCGTACATAGGAGAGATGCTGCGGACGGGTATAGAGGGCATTGACAAGGGGCAGACGGAAGCGGGACTTGCGCTGGGTTACACGCAGCGGCAGGCTTTTATCAGGATTGTGCTGCCGCAGGTGGTCAAGGCGGTTATGCCAGTCTATCAGGGAGAAATCATCAGCCTGCTGAAAGGCACCAGCATCGTGGGGTACATAGCCGTGGCCGATATGACCCGAGCCTCCGATCTCATCCGTTCGCGTACCTTCGACGCCTTTTTCCCCATCATCGTGACGGCAATCATCTATTTCTTCATGGCCTGGCTCATTGGGCAACTGCTCAAGTCGCTGGTGGAGAAAAGGCACAGGAAGGCCCTGGCGGCCGCCGCAGCGCTGCTGATAGGAGGAACGGTCTGCTACGTGCCTGCACTCCTGTCCTCTAAGGAAAAGGCAGATGTGGCCGATGTTCCCGCCGTTTTCCAGGCTTTAAACGGAAAGCGCGTGGGCGTCGTAATCGGCAGCATCCAGGACATTGCCATCACGGAGAAGGCGCCAGGTGCCGACATTCACCGCGTGGCCAGTTATGCCGACATGCTGGTTGCCCTGGAGAGTGGCAAGGTGGATGTGGCGGGCAGCGAAAGCATGACGCTCACCTTCAACAAAGAGGTTGCCGCCAAGGTAGACTCGGTAGGTATCGGGATGACGCCTATCCCGGTTGGCGCCTGCTTCCGCCTGGACAATATTGAACTGCAGCAGGATTTCAACCGCTTCCTCTCCGAGATTATCCGCGACGGCACCTACCGGGAGATTTGCGACCGCTGGGAGCGCGCCGATGATCCCGCGGCATTATCTCTCCCCAAGCAGCGCGGCACGGGACGCACCCTCCGGGTAGCCACCTTCCCGGCCATGCCTCCGTTCAATTTCATCAGCTCCGGAAAGCCTTCCGGCCTGGAGCCGAACCTGCTAACGGAGTGGGTGAACCGTAGGGGCTGGCGGCTGGAGTTCATTGTGATGGACTTTGCCTCGCAGATTCCTGCCGTACAGACGGGCAAGGCCGATATGGCCATGGGCGCCATCACCATCACCGAGGAGCGGCAAAAGCAGGTGCTCTTCTCCGACGGTTACTTTTGGTCGCACGTCGTGCTCATCACGCGCAAAGGGGAAGCCGGCATTCTCACAGATCCTGCTCAACCGTCATTGGAGCAGCCCGTTGAACGCCCGTGGGCGCTTATCCTCTGCCTCATCCTCAGCGGTGGCGCAGGGCTCTTCTTCATTGGCCGTTACCTGCGCCGGAAATACCTTCTCAAACAGGCGGCCGCCTTCCGGGCTGCGGCTCATCCTGCCGATGCCCCAGTCATACGGATTTCACATCTAAAAAAGAGTTATGGCTCCCTGGAGGTACTGAAAGACATCAATGCCGACGTCCACCGCGGGGAGGTCATCTCCGTCATCGGTCCTTCCGGAACGGGCAAGAGCACCCTTCTTCGGGCGTTGAATCTGCTGGATCCGCCAACGGGCGGAGAGATTTTCTTTGGCGGAGAGAATATCCTTGCAAAAGGCTATCCGGTCCATCTGCTTCGGCAGAAGATGGGCATGGTATTCCAGAGCTTCAATCTCTTCCCGCATAAAACCGTTCTGGAGAATGTTGTGATGGCGCCATGTCAGTTGCGCGGGGATGCACTGGAGAAAGCGCGCGAAGAGGGTATGGCACTCCTGCGCAAGGTGGGACTGGCCGAGAAGGCCGATGTCTACCCATCCAGCCTCTCCGGCGGCCAGAAGCAGCGCGTGGCCATTGCCCGAACCCTGGCCATGAAACCGGAAGTCATTCTCTTCGACGAACCCACATCGGCCCTGGATCCCACCATGGTGGGAGAGGTTCTCAGCGTTATCCGTCAGCTGGCAGATGAAGGTATGACCATGCTTATCGTCACCCACGAGATGAAGTTTGCCTGCGATGTGAGCACGCGCATCTTCTTTATGTACGACGGCTTTATCCACGAGGACGGAACGCCGCAGCAGATATTCGAGGCGCCGGTTCACAGCGCCACCAAGGCCTTCATCCAGCGTATCCGCAAGGAGGTTTTCGAGATTGACGGCCCGGACTTCGATTTCCTGGGCATGCAGTCTGCCATCGGTGCTTTCTGCTACAAATACGGCATCATCGCAAAGCAGGAAGCTGCGCAGCGGCTATGTAAAGTTATGCTGGACGATGTGATGGCCACCTACCGTCCGATCACCGTCCGCATCACCCACAGCGAACAGTCCGGTGTCAGCGCCCTGGATTTCATGGTGGAAAAGATGGAAGCATCGCCCCTGAGCGAGGCACAGCGCAACGCCCTGGCCGCACAATGCCGGCAGGTGGTGGAAGAGCCCACCGAAAGGGGCTTCAGGGTAAAACTGATCCTTGGATAGGAGTTATCTGATCAGATAAACCAAGCCGATGAGGATAGTCTTGTTATTAGCTTTGAGAGGTGTGCTTTCGTAAGGGATGACACCCCCGATGCCGTTTTCAAAAGCGGCATACAGCCGGAACGACAGGAATTCCACGCTTCCGTTTACTCCGTAAACAAATCCGTAGGCACCGCTGCCTGCGCTAAGCCCAAGATGGGCCACGCTGGGGAAGTCCAGGGACAGTCCGCCTCGCGCTTCCCAGTACGGTGCGCAGTATTTGTAGCCGGTATAGAGGCCGGAGGCGTCTATCGAAAGATTCTCCCAGAATGGCATCGCGTAGCTGGCTCTAGCGTTTGCGGTAAGCGGAACAGCCTTAAACTTGCATCTTCCGTCCACAGCCTGGGGCTTTATGACTTTAAGGGCTTCATCTCCGAGTTCTTTGATCCTGCTCACAATCTTATCCTGGCTAAGCTCTTCCATGGTCAGGCCGTGAAGACCGTCGAATACGTACTCACCGGTTGAGGTTCCGGCATTTCCGTAATACCAGAGAATGCCGCCGAGATCCTGTACCGCTGCGGAAAGAGTGAATCCGCGGAACGGCTTCCAGACAAGGCCAAGGTCTACGGCGAGTCCTGCTCCAGTAGGAACCCCCAGTTTGCCTTTGCCGGAAAAGCTGGTGAAGTCCAGGTAGTTGTAATCGTCTGTGCCTATCTTCTTGCTGCGGTTTGTAAGGTCGATATCGGCATCAAGAGCCAGCTTGTATTGATCGACGGTGGTCGTGAGCTCGAAGCGTCTGGAGACAATCTCCACGCTGTGCAGGCCGGCAAGAAGTTTCACGCGGGCACCGAGGGAGAATTTGTCCCCTATAGGTAGTGAATAGCCGTAAGCAATTTCTGCATAGGCGTTTCCGAAGGCCCTGAGGTTCGAAAGATCGTAGGGCGTCTGGGCGGTACCCTTCTTGAGTATGGTGAAAATCTCCTTGGGTACGGAAACGCCGTAATTGGCTTTGGCGCCCAGTTCTACCGTATGGAATCCGTAGCTTCCCTTCCAGCCATATGAGACAAGATTATAATTGATTTGGCCGAACATGCTGTTCACTCCACGGAGCCCTCCCAGGAAGACGTCGGCCGGGATGGAGGAGTGAAGGCCCGTCACCAGTTTTTCTCCCGATGGGAAGAGGAAGGCGGCGGCGCCTACATTGTTCCTGCTATTGCTTCGGTATTCTCCGATTCTCACGAATCCGTTGTCCAGAAATGCGTTGTCTGCAGGGTTGTCAATGTCCTGCGCCCATGCGGCGCCTCCGAAGAAAAGTGCCGCTATAAGAAGAAGAAAAGACTTTTTCATAGGCCCTGAACAGTTATTCCTCCGGAAACGGTAGCGCGGAGTTTGTTGAACGATACTGATTGTTTCATTCCCAAACGCTTGTCGTCGACACCGGCAGGTGCAAGAATGCGCAAGTATATGCGGAGACCGCGGATGTCGGGAATGATGCCCTCGTTGGCCTTGATAACTATCTCAAGTGGAGTGACTGTCGGATTTCCGGAAGAGCCTGCGGAAACCACCAGCCCGGGCGTAATGCTGATGTCCTCAGACGGAACTATAGTCGACTTTCCGTCTTCGCCTGCCTGCTCTATCATTACCGCCACCTGGTCTATGCCTATGGATATGGGAATCTCGTTGGAGACCTCGGTGCATATCTTGGCTTCCTTAACCTGGAATTGGCCGAGAGGCAGATTCAGGTCGTTGATGCTAATCGGGACGGTAACAGGTATGTCTTTCTCCAGGCCGATGAAAGCCTTGTAGCAATAATCCAGGGTGAAGAAGCCCCAGCCTTGCAGGGGATCTTTTTCAAGGACGGAAGCCGGAACCTGCATGGTTGCATTCTCAAGTTTGAAGCCACACGCCGTCTTGCCGCCCGTAAGCTCCACCCTCAATACCTCGTTGTCCTTATTCTCCGCTGCGGCCTTGGCCTGAGCAAACTCTTTGGACAGGATTGTTTCTCCGGGAGTGCTGCCGTCCGGCTTGGCGGAAAGCGTCAGCTTGCCTGAGAAAGAGATTTCTTCCGTCAGGGGATTTCCAGCCGTTAATACAAAGTCTTGACGGACAGGGGCAATACCCAGTCCTTCAAGAATGGAAAGGTTGGTAAATTCGAGATTCGCGGAATAATCGTTAATGGCGACAGATGCGGGTTTTGAAGGGTCGGGGAGATTCATGGAAACCAGCATGCAGGGATTGCTGTAAGCAGACGCCTTCCTCTCCATTACCAGATATCCGTCTGCGTCTTCTTGTACGAAGCTTTTGAGCTGGTCGCCAAAACCGGCCCCGTCAAGAAGGTTTTTTGGCGTTATGGGACCTATGTCTCCAATAGGGAGGCTGACTTCGTCAGAGAACAAAGTCACCTCCTTGTCGATGCCCCTGCTGGTATCGTAGTCCAAATTGGCACAAGACCACAGCAGTGGCAGCGCAAATAGAATCAAACCCTTTTTCATATTCTGAAGTATGTGTTTACAAATATACTTTTTTTACACTCACCTGCACTCATCCATGTCTGATTGGGAACTGTCCTGCTTATAGAGGCTCATCTTCGTCAATCCTGGATATAGGAGAGAACGATGTCGGCAAGTTCCTCTTCGTTGTGACCGTCGGCATTGAGTACAAGGTCATAGTTGCGGGCATCGTAGCGGCTGGTACCGGTATACCGCTGGATATAGTTTTCACGCGTCTGGTCTATGTCCTTGATGAGGGCTCTGGCCGATTCTTCTGTCAGGCCCTGCTTCTCCATTACGCGCCGGATGCGGTTTTCCTCCGGGGCGATGATAAACACATTCAGGTGGTTGGGATGGTCCTTTAGAACATAGAAACCGGAGCGGCCTGCAATGACGCAGGACCCCTCTTTGGTCAATTCCTTAAGGATCTCGGTCTCGGCCTTATAAATATCGTCCGTGGTAACATCCATACGGAACTGCTGTGTATAGCGCTGGTCTACGCCCAGTTTATTGGCCGAAGGGATTGGGGCGATGGTATGAATCAAATCTGCCAGCCAGTTTTTCTTTTCTCCCTTAAGCTTCTCAATCCCGCTTACCGTAAGGTTGAACCTCTTTTCAAGGGATTCGATGAGATACTTGTCGAAATAAAAAGTATTCAGTTTCTTTGCCAGAATACGGCCTACCGTGTGGCCGCCGGAGCCGATTTCCCGGCTGATGGTGATAACAAATGGTTCTTTCAGGTTCATAATATGCGTTTTATCGTTTAATTATCTTCAAAACGCTTTAATTCGGATCTCGTTGTTCTCAACGGACTCGATGATGGCCAGGGATTCGATACGGGTGATACCCTCGGCCTCAAGGGGCTTGCGACCGTTCTCGAAGGCTTTTTCTACAAGGAAGCCCATCCCCTCAATCGTGGTCCCAGACTGGCGGCAAAGTTCAACCATTCCCAAACCTGCATTGCCGAAGGCCAGAACATCATCTATGAACAGGACGTGGTCGTTTCTCGTTAGATAATCCTTGGCAATAACGATTGTGGTATCCTTATCCTTCGTAAACGAATGGACACTTGCTGCATAGAAATCCCCTATAGTGGAAGGTTTCGCTTTTTTTGCAAAAACGACGGGAAGATTCATCAGATAGCCAATCAAAATGGCTGGAGCGATACCGGACGCCTCGATGGTGAGAATCTTATTGATTCTCTTGTTGTCAGCGAAGCGGTTTACAAGTTCCTGCGCGGCCTGCATCATAAGCTGGGGATCGATCTGATGATTAAGAAAACGGTCCATCTTGATGATGCCATTGCCGAAGCTCCGGCCTTCTTTCATGATTCTGTCGTATAGTGCTTGCATTACTATTATAGTAACGGATGGTAGCGAAAACAAATATACAAAAAGATAGTATATAATTGCAGTCCTCCGTATTCAATCGCATCCAAATGGACCGTGGATTGAGAGCACGCGATACTTGAAATCCGAGTCGTCCAATACATAGATGTAGTATGAACTGCCGCCGGGGACCACGCGCAGGACGATATGGCCGTTGCGGGCAAGGAAACTTCCGGCATCAATGCCTTCCGTCTTCAGGTTCTCCACGCTTATGTCAGAAAGGTTCGTGGCAAAGACGCCCAGTTTGGGACTCGCTTTGAAGAAGCGTTTCATTGTGTCCGGATTGGGCTGATTCTTCGTCCATATTCCAATAATCAGATTATCGGGCTTTAAGGCATTCAGCAAATCGGAGCTGTTGGCATATTTGGCGCAGTGGTGACAGGCCTTCATCGCTTCCACCTTGCCTACTACTTTGGAAATGGGTTTATCTATGTCCTTCCAGGTAATAGTAGAACGTCCGTTATACTGGATATCGCCACCGCTGAACCAGTCGAACTTACCATAGCTCATGGTGAACACGCAGGACATAATATTCTCGTTGGGGTCCAATGTCTCCAGATTCGCCATCAATTGGTCCGAAGATGGTAAATATGTAGTATTCACCGAGTTCCCGCTGCCGGTCCAGATGTCGCCGCCGGCTGCTATGCCACGTACCGAGAAGGCGTCGTAGGAGTTGGCATCATGCTTCAGGACAATCTGGTCGTTATGTCCAATCGCCAGCTTCTCCCTCACGGTCTCGTGTTTCTTTGCACTCCAATCGATGAAATTGAGATAATTCTGCATTCGGAGAGGCGCAGTTAGGAACACGTTAGACGGGCGGTCGGCCCAGTCTCCACGGTCGATTATGCGCAATATGGGAATATAATAACCGACCTCCGATACTCCGTTGAGCAGGAAGCCTCCGGCGTCGAGATTGACAGACGGGGTTATTGTTCCGTTCTTGTCGACAACGTGCCAGCCGTAATCAGCGAACTTTTTGGTGTATATCCCCATATGGTCGCCGTGATAGTGGGATGTCATGAAGTAATCGATATGCCCGTTCGCCACATCCGGAGCGAAGTGCTTGATATACTGTACGATGACATTTCCGCTGGAGTATGTGTTGGATGGCCTTGAGTAAATGCCCGAGCCGTTGGCCTCGCCCTCTGTCTCAAAGTCTGCAGCTCCTGCAGCATCCACCAGCATAGTGGTCCCGTCCGGCATTATGTAGTAGAAGGACTCGCCTCGCCCGCCGTTGATTGAATGGATATCCAAGTATCCCTCTTGCCAGAGCGGCAGCGGCTCTCCCACAGTCACTTCAGTAGGATTGGGCTTCGGCGGATTCTCCGTCGGCGTTTCCGGTTGGCCTGGCCGTTCCGGCTGTTCAACGGGCTCAGCGGGATCGTCTTCCGGAGGAACAACCGGTTCCGGCTGGCATGCCAGTATGGCCAGAAGCAACAAGGATATGATGTGAGCCCTACTCATCGCAACAGCAAATGTAAGAATAATTCCAATATATGACTTAACCACCAGGTCTCGTTCTGGAACAGATCTCCCATTATAATAATACCTCCTTCGGAGGATTCTCCTTGATGAACATGGTGAAATAAATGGGAAGGTAGGTTAAATACCCATCCCGCTTGATCTCTCTTGCATTGGATAGAACATATGCCTGTTTTACCCTGTAGTCTGGATTTGACATAAAGGTATTCAGCGCCCGATGAATGGTGTAATCTTTTCCGGACTTTACTTCTATGGGCATTATGGCTGCATTGTCGTAGTCGTCCAGAATGAATTCAACTTCGCCGTGAGCTTTGTTGTCATAGTAGAACAACTGCTTGATGCCATGGGCCTTCAACTCGGATGCGACCACGGTCTCATATACGCTTCCGAGATTGACGCTGAGCCGGTCATTCATAACCGCATCAATGTTGTACTTGTACAGTTCATTGGTGAGTAACCCCACATCATTCATATATAGCTTAAGAAGATTCTTGCTTTCCGATTCTTTCAGGGGGAAAGTCGGTGATGAAATGGCTTTAACGTCCAGGCAGATTCCGGCACCGATGATATAATCAAATTCATCCCTGTAATCATTACTGCGCTTGTCTCCCTTTTCCGCTATGTCCTTGTATACAATACGTTTCTTCTTGTTTGCCATCAGGGATGGAACCATATTGTATATCCTGGTTATCTGTAATTTATGATCTTCGTCATATTGAGCAGCGTCCACTCCATACAAAGCGTGGATGGAATCGTGTATAGCCCTCACGGCAACCATATTCCTTGAGCCAAGGAATTCCTTCACTGCATCAGGGAGGCCACCTACCAGCAAATACTTTTTGAACAGATCGAGCATTTTTGCATGCATCGCGTCATCAAGACTCTCCCGTGCGACGAATCTCTTCTCCAGTGTGCCGATTTCCGCATCGGAGAAACTATTTGCCCAAAGGAACTCCTCAAAGTCAAGCGGAAACATGTGATTAATGAGAATATCTCCTGCTGGAACGGAGGGAGTGTTCCTAAGAGTAACACCCAGGAGAGAACAGCTGGCGATGTAGGTGAATCTCCCTTCTTTCCTCAGAAACCTCAGAAGTGTCAATAGATGAGGGTATGCCTGAATCTCATCAAGGAATACTATGGTATCATCCTTCGTTCCCTTCATCTTATCACCGGCAATAGTGCTGAGGCGGAAATAGAACTCTTCGGTGGTCGTCGCATTCTCAAAGAGTTTATCACCGGCTTTATCCTCTACAAAGTCAATCTCTATGTAGTTAGGGAACAGCTCTTGAGCCACATCCCGGATGATATAAGATTTTCCGATCTGGCGGGCACCGTCTATTACCATAATTTTGGTATCCCGGCTTGCCAGATGGTTGTAGATAATGGGACGAATCTTTCTTCTAAGCATTTCCGTACTCTTTGTTTGGTGCAAATATACGCTTTTCTATGAAATCACAATATAAAAATCCCCGCTTTTCCATGAAATAATTGTGTGATTGTGCCCGCTTTTCCAAATTAAGGACGAGGCAATTGCACCGCGCGCGCGAAGTAGACACGAAAAGATTTTTTCGTTAATACTTATTTTCGAAAGTAGACACCGGTGATTTTTTCACGGCATCTGGTTTTACAAAAGTAGACATTTTTCAACTTTTTTCAGGGATTTCTTTTTCAAAAGTTGACACGTCTTCGTAAGTGTCCTTGCTATCAGCGAGTTGCCTCTTCTTCTGGACGAACTTGGGTTCAGGGCTCAGGACCCTGTTCTCAAAAGTTTGTTTCCGTGGCAATTCTCCCTTGTAATAGCGCTTCCGGTAGTTCTCCGGGGTATCGTAGCCGATGGCGAAGCACGGCCGTTGTGTGTTGTAGTACTTGACATAGCGCTCAATTGTATTGATAAAGTCTTGTTTGTGCCAGTATCGCTCCAGATGGAACTCGGCGTACAGTTCTTCCTTAATCCAGCC
>CAMZEC010000009.1 GCA_947305645.1 uncultured Bacteroidales bacterium
CTCCGAACTTGCCGAAGCGGCCGTAGGTGTAGAGGGTGTCCTGGTTGCCGAGGAAGCGGCAGTTCTTGAAGAAGAGGAAGTCGCCGTCTGTAAAGACCGCCACCGCCTGGCCAATCTCCTTGCCCTCGCCGGCGCTGTTCTCGAAGGTGATATTCTCGAAGGTGATGTAGCTGGCATATATATAAATGGTAGCGCTGCCTGAGGTGCCCACGGGGAAGTCGCGGCCGGGCCAGTTCTGCTTGGCGTAGCGGCCGTCGGTGATGATGGTGTTCTCCGCATCCTCGCCCACGAAATGCACACGGAACTTGGTGTGGGGGATGCTTATGGTCTCTTTATAGGTGCCCTTTCGGATGAGCACGGTGCTGATCTCCTTGTGGCTGTAGTTGGGAAGTGCGTCCACTGCCTCCTGTACTGTGAGGAAGTCGCCGTGGCCGTCTGCAGAAACCACAAAGTGGTAGGGGACGATGAGGTGCGCGGCAATCTCCGGAAGCTGCTCCCTGATGAGGCCGCAGGCAATCTCGGTCACCTTGCGGGCGCCGCATGCCACAGTGTGGGTGTTGTCATCCTTGCCTGTGGAAATCATGAAGAAGGCTTTGGAAGCCTCGTCGCCCAGGCCCTCAAGCCAGTCGAGCGTGGCGGTGGTCATGTCCAGCAGGGGCGTGCCGGTTTCTTCGGCCACCTGCTTCATAGCAGCGGGATAGTCGCCGTGACAGTTCCTGTCGAGTCCGTTCTCCTTGAACCAGCGGCGCGCCACCGGCGTCAGCAGCACGGGGGTGCCACCCTTCCCGCGCACTCCGTCGATGAAGGTTCTCAGGTTATCCTGATATGCGCCCCAGGCGGCGGCGTAGCGGGTGCTGTCGCTCTGCTTGCTGTCGTTGTGGCCGAACTGAATGAATACATAGTCGCCGGGCTGCACGGCGTCGTAGACCTTGCGCCACCGGCCGCTGTCTATGAAACTCTTGGTGCTCCTGCCGTTCTGGGCGTAGTTGATCACCTGTACGCCGTTGTCCAGGTAGTTCTGGAACATCATGCTCCAGCCACGCTCGGGACCAGCCTTCGCGAGGTCTTTCTCGGCCATGGTACTGTCGCCCATGAGGTGAATGGTGAAGGAGCTGCAGAGCAGCCAGATTACGGCAATGAAGGAGAGTCTTTTCATAATGCTTTTCCGTTGACCGTTACTTTATCATATTTTATAAGCTCGCAGTTGTGAACCTCGGCGCCCTTTTTTGAGGTGAAGACGCTGTTGCTGATGCTCAGGTCGTACAGGGGCAGTTCCGGCAGTCCGTTGATGTAGATTGCCTGCTTGGCGCCGCTGCACACCAGGTTGTCGAAGCGGAATCCGTGGAATACCGGGGTGGTCTCGTCCACCGCGGGCAGCGCTCCTTCCGCTGCTGCTCCAGTCCTTTCCGTGGCGGCCACGCCCGCGTAGTAAAGATTAAAGGTAACGGCTTCGGCAACGATATCTTTCATATAGATGTCGCGGCACCAGATATCCTTCACCTCGCCTCCGCGGCCGCGGGTGCTCTTGAAGCGCAGGCCCACGTCCGTGCCGATGAACCGGCAGCCCTGCACGAGGATGTTCTCCACGCCGCCGCTCATCTCGCTGCCCACCACGAATCCGCCGTGACCGTGATAGACAGTGCAGTCTGTGATGACGAGGTTGCGGCACTTGCGTGCGTGGCGGCGTCCGTCGGCGTCCTTGCCGGACTTGATGCAGATGGCGTCGTCGCCCACGTCGAAGGATGAACCGGTAAGGATTACATTCTCGCAGGCGTCGATGTCGATACCGTCACCGTTGGCGGAGTAGTGCGGGTTACGTACGGTTATATTACTGATTGTCAGGTCTTTGCAGTATAGGGGGTGGATGTTCCAGCAGGGAGAGTTCTGGTAGGTGCAGCCCTCGAGGAGTACCCTTTCGCAGTTTCGCAGGGATACCATCACAGGCCGCAGGAAGGTATAGATTTCATTTTCGTCCAGGGAAGGATCAGGGAAGTTGAGGCTGCCGGCGGTGGCACGGGCTTTCTTGTATCCCTCGTCGGGAAACCATACCTTGCCGTCGTCGGAGAGCACCCCGCCCCTGGACAGGATGGCCTTCCATGTGTCGTCGCCCACCTTGCGCTTCTTCACTTCGCGCCAGGCGTCTCCGCTTCCGTCAATTATGCCCTCGCCGGTGATAGCGATGTCGTGGGCGCCGGTGGCGTTGATGGGGGACAGGCAGCGGCGCACGTCGAGCCCTTCGAAGTTTGTGTCTATGATGGGGTAAAGATTCTTGTCCGGGTCAAATACTATCACGGCGTTCTTCTCCAGATGGAGTTCCGTGTGGCTGAGCAGGGTAACGGGGCCGGTGCGCCAGATGCCTGCGGGCACGACGAGGCGGCCGCCTCCTTTGTCGCTCAGGGCCTGCATCGCCTTGCTGAACGCCTCCGTGTTCATGGTCACGCCGTCTCCAGCCGCGCCGAAGTCTGTGAGCTTCACGCTGCGGGCGGGAATGGAGGGCGCGGAAATCTCTGGCATGTCGAAGGGAATGTCCATTACGCGCTGTTCGGAGGCGGTTTTTACGCCCGCTGCGCAGGCGCAGGCAAGGACCGCGGTCAGGGCTGTTTGGGCTATGATTTTGATTTTCATCGGCTTTCGTTTATAGTGTCAGCGTGCAAATATACAATTATTTTTTAATTCCGTGCACGGTAACGGAAAAATTTTCGTGAACGTGCACGGAAAAACCGTAAAACTTCTTAACTTTGCAAAAACAGACAGTCGTATGGCACAGGCAGAGAAACCCACGATCATGGACATCGCCCGCATTACCGGGCTTTCAAAGGGCACAGTAGACCGCGTCCTCCACAATCGCGGGGAAGTCTCCAAGAAAAGCTACGAGGCTGTGATGAATGCTATATCCGAGCTGGGCTATGAACCTAACGTTTATGCCTCCATGCTGGCTCGCGGCACTTCTCATTCAATTGCTGTTTTCATGCCCCAGGATGTTCCGGGAAGCTTTTGGGACCTTGCGGCCGCCGGTATAGACAAGCCCAGGGACCCCTTGCTCACAAAGGGCGTGACCATAAAGCATTTCGGGTACGACCCCACAGATGAGGATTCGCTTCAGGTGGCGGCCCAGAGAGCCCGCGAAAGCAAGCCTTCAGGAGTGGTGATTGCGCCTATGTTCCGTTCCTCTACTGCAGTTATTACGGAGGAATTGAGGGGACTGGGTATTCCCTACGTGTTTATAGACTCCAAGATAGACGACCCCGGGTATCTGGCCTATTTCGGCATGCCAATGTACCGCAGCGGTTATCTGTGTGCAGACCAGCTTACAGGAGGGCGCCATGTGGACGGAGTTCTTGTAGTGCGAATCCAGCGCGACGTTAACCGGAAATCGGACCCTACGATAAACCGTCGTGCCGGCTTTATGGATTACATACACGAGCACTGCCCGGATTGCGTGATTCACAGTCTATTGATAAACCCGGCAGATACGCAGGGTATAGAAAAAGCTATGGACGAATTCTTTGACGCCCATCCGGAAATACGGCACATAGCCATGTTCAACTCACGTGTCAATGTTCTCGCTCCTTGGCTGGAGAAGCACCCGCAGCGCGGCCGCAGGGTGGTGGGATTCGACAATCTGGAAGCCAATATGCAGGCGCTGAGCCGCGGTACCGTATCCGTTCTTATCTGTCAGCATCCGGACGAGCAGGTCTCGCTGGCAGTTCAGGCACTCCTGGAACGCATAGTCCTTGGCAAGCACCCCGCCCGCCGCGACAATTTCATGCACATGGACATTCTGACGCGGTACAACGTGGATTTCTATTGATTCAATGAGACGCTGCCTTACCTTACTCCTGTTTTTCGTGGCCGTTTCCGCAGCAGCGCAAGACAGGCATTTCGTCAAAGGAACCTACGTTCCCGAGGGTGGTTTCTGCTACGACGAGAGCAAGGTCCCGGAGTATAGGCTTCCTGACGTCCTGACGGCCTCCGACGGTCGAAAGATACAGAATGTCCGTCAGTGGGAGAAGATACGCCGGCCTGAGCTTCTGCGGCTGTTCGAGTCGGAAATGTATGGACGCGTGCCTGGAGAACCAGCCGGATTGCACTGGCGTACGGTTTCGGAAGGTCTAGCCCTCGACGGAGCAGCCCTGAGGCGCGAGGTGGATATTTTCTTCGACGAAGCGGAAACCGAACACCTGCGGTTGCTGTTGCTCCTTCCCGCCGGCCGGAATGGACGTGTGCCGGTCTTCCTGGGTGTCAACTTCTTCGGAAATCACACAATTTGTGACGACCCGGAGATCTCACTTCCGGACACTCTCCGGTGGCGGCCGGACTACAGCCTTCCCGCACGTGGCTCCCAGGCACACCGCTGGCCGGTAAGCGTAATTCTGCAGCGGGGGTATGCCATCGCAACCTTCTGCTGCGAAGATGTTGCCTGGGACCATCCGTATACCGTTGACAGTGGCATCTATCGTCTTTATCCAGATGAGACTATGGGGGCGCTTGCGGCATGGGGATGGGGCCTGTCGCGCGCCATGGATTACCTGCAGACAGACCCGGACGTGGATGGCGCGCGCGTTGCCGTTTTCGGACATTCACGCATGGGCAAGGCCGCTCTTTGGGCTGCTGCACGAGACCGTCGCTTTGCAATGATGATTTCTAACGCCTCCGGTTGCGGAGGCGCCGCTATAAGCCGCCGGCGCTTCGGGGAGACGTTGCGCAGGATTAACACTCACTTCCCTTGGTGGTATTGCCTTAAGTTCCACACTTACAATGACAAGGAAGATGAGCTCCCCTTCGACCAGCATGAACTTCTGGCTCTGATCGCCCCGCGCCCGTTGTATGTAGAAAGCGGCACGGAAGACCTTTGGTCGGACCCTCGCGGAGAAGAGCTTGGGCTGCAGAACGCCATGCCTGTGTACAGGCTCTACGGGGCGGAAAATCGTACCGGCCGCCACGTCAGGCCCGGCAAGCACGAAATCTTGTTATACGACTGGGAACGCTATTTGGATTTTGCAGACCGCTGGCTGCGCTGAGCAGCAGTTACTTAGTCTTGATCACTATCGCGCCGCGGGTGGTTTTGTCGCCTACGGTGATTGATGGCGCTTTATCTATGACGCTGATGTTTTTGACGTCGCTGAGCTTTACTACGGAGATGTCGGAGACCACTTTGTCGTCAATAATCACGGCGGCGTTGCTGATAGCCTTATCGTTATTCATCTTCGCCTTCAGAAAGACTTTTACGTCGTTGTTGTAGCGGTTTACGTCGTCCTGCGACGGCTGGTAGCCGTTCTTGGAGGTCAGGCTTCCGCTTCCGGAAGTAGAGCTGCCGCCGGTAGAGGCGCTTGTACTTGTTGTGGTGTTAACCGAAGAAGAGTTGCTCCCGGACGTGGACTGATATGCTAAACTGCAGCTGCAAACCAGCAGCGCGGTGCCGATAATCAAAAGGAATCTGAACTTCATAACAGCGTTAATTTACCGCAAATATAAAACGTAATACGCAAAAAAGAAAGGCCGACCATCACGGCCGGCCTCTCAATCCACACAAATTATTAACCAAGGAGTACCATTCTTAAACGATGTGGACTCGCTTTCTATAGATTCGTAAACGAATACGTATATATCTTTGATGTACTGCCGTCGTCGCCTACGTACACGCAGGAGTGAGCTCTGTCTACGAGCACGGACTCGGCGTTTCCGACATCACTGACATCATACATTGCCAGCAACTTGGTGACTTCTCCGTTGAAGACGAAGAGTTTGTGTGCCTCGGAATCGGTTACCCAGAGCCAGTCTTTCTCTGCGTCGTAGCAGAGGCCGCCTACTTCCTGGATGTCAGCCGCGATGGTACCGAGCTTCTTGTTCCATACGAGCGTTCCGTCGAGTTTGTATTTCCACAGGTTGGCGCCGGACTGGGAACCGACGTACAGCGAATTATCCTTTGTATAATACGCAATTCCCTCCAGACCTGAGTTGCCGAAGCTCGCTGCGTCCGCTACATAGAAAGCTACTTGCTTGCTGCTGTAGTTGGGCGCAAGGCATTTGTCTACACGGTCGGCCTCTTTAGCGAAGTAAAGGTCGCCGGTATTGGGGTTCAGCGTTACGTCTTCCAGGTCGGAGCCTGTGGCCAGGTGCTTGGTCACGGTCTTGAAGTCAAGGGAAATCTTAAAGATGTCACCCTCGTCGCCGACGCCCCAGATGAAGTCTTTGTCTTTGCTGAAGCAGATACCGGAGAGTTCCTGTACGCTCGAGTCGAAGATTACGCGTGTATATCCGCTCTTCATCACCGGCATCCCGGCGGCATTCTCGAACGGGTCGGCTGTCTCTTTTACGCAGCGCGCAGAGCCTGCTATGGCGCGTTTGTGCTGCGTTTTTATAGTCTCGCCTCCGGAAATGTACATGCAGTACGACTTGGTCAGGGACTCATAGTCGTTGCGGGTATCCCAGACAATAGCGGAACCGGCCACGTAGCTGTTGTTGTAGTTAAGATAGCCGCAGATAGGGAAGACAGCGGAAGGCTCGCCTATCTTTACAAATCCGTTGCCGGCATCATAAGCGAATCCGTTCAGTTTGCTGCCGTTGGAGGTGAAGATGGAGTATTTGCTTCTTGCAGGCATCCTGTATCCGACAGGGCAGGGATCGTAGACAGATTTCTCAGCTTTGGACTCACGCTCAAGGTCACCCCATAACATGTTGTCGTTGGCAGTGCACCATGCTCCGTCTACACTTATAAGGGTAGTAGGAATGGCGGCTGAGGCGTCGGCGGAAACCGCCGTGGTGGACTCTGTGCGGCCCGTTCCGGCATATGTTACGCTCTCGGTGGACCCGACTGCATTGGCTCCGAGGAACGGATCCTTGCGGCCCCACTGGTATAGCAGGCCGAAAGAGCGGGGATCTGCGGCTCCGCTCGTGCCGGTGTCCACAAGGGCTCCGAGGTTACGGCTCATCATCTTGGGAGAGGCCGTAAAGTCGTACTGCTCTGCGGTGAACATGTTTTCGGGCACCCAGATGTGCCAGCTCCAGAGTATCTTGCCGGAGGCATCCTTGGCTGCTATGAGGGCGTTGCCGGGGTGATAATTCTCGGGTATGGTGAATCGGATGAAGTTGCCGTCCACTTTGGCGTTCGTAACGACGCTGCCGGTGGTTACCGTTTCGCTGTTGCACCAGGTTTCCCAGAGCACCTCGGCGGTGGCCACGGAGCCGACGGAGGTGCTGGAGTTGCCGCGTACCAGGCGGAACTTGTAATCTCCGGCAGCTGCCGCCACGTAGCAGTTGGCGGTGCCCTTGATGCTCAGGTTGTGTACTTCATCCTCCTCTCCGGGGGTTTCGAGATAAGGGTCGAGGCTGCCGAGTCGCACCAGCTTGTTGCGTGTAAGCTCCTCCGCTTTCTCCGTGCGTGCGGTTTTCTGGACCACGCCTCCCTTAAGCAGCTGGATGGTGAAGCCGTTGGTGAAGCTGGCCTCGAGGGGTATGTAAATGAAGTTCAGGGTGCTTCCGTCGGAGACCACGGGTCCGCTGATGCTGGTGAGGGGATCCTTCAGGTCGTGCTTGTAGTTGGCGGATTCCTTGCCTCCGGAGTACACCAGTTTGACTTCATAGGTGCCGTAGCCTATGGTTTCCCCGTTGTTGCCGGAGAAGGTGTAGGAGTCGTAGTCGCCGCTCACGGTGAAGCTGAAGATGCCGCAGAGATTGCGGAACTGCAGCTTGTTGCCGATATTGTAGCCGGCCATGAGCATTTTGTTGGTCTCCTTGAAAGTGGCGTACCAGTAGAGATTTGCGTCGATAACGGCGTCGGCCGGGTATGCTGCGTAGATGGTGCTTGAGACGCCGTCCGCACTGCGGTCGTAGGGTGTTATTCCGGTAACCGAGATGGTGGCGCTCTTGCCGTCGGAGCTGATGTCGCCGGCGCCGAGGGTTATGACCGCACGGTTGCTCGAGCCTTCTCCGTGTACCAGAATCTGGTCGCCGGGCTGCCAGGTTACTTTCCCGGCGTCGGAAATACCAACCTTGGTTTCCGTGTCATTCTCTATGGTACATGTGAGAGTGATGGTACCGTTATCTTCCGGCTTGTCTTCAGGTTTCTCTTCCGGCTGCTCCGCGGGGTCATCTACTGGATCGTCGGGAACGACTTCCGGTTTGCAGGAAACGGACATAAATACCGCCAGAATGGCGGCCAAAGCGAACAAAAGGTTGTGTTTTATGGCCATTAGTCTCAAATTATCAACTAATTGCAAAATTAATCCTTTTACGGTACGGGCCGCCGCAATATGCGTATTTATTACCACAGATTGCGCAAATGCTTATTATCGGCGTAGGCAGTTTCGCTTGCGGGGCGGCGAGACCGCATAATCGGCGTTAGGGAGGTTGAAATGCTGGCTCGAGGGGTTCCAGAAGGTGGCGAGACCGCAATAATTGCAGTAGAAGCTATATTTCGCGGTCTTGGCAATGTTGACAAGGCAGCAGGTAATTCGGCCTAGAGTGATTGGTGACGGCCGCCGCGAGGAAGGCCTTTCCGTCGAGCCTCCCGCAGCGCCCGATCTGTAGCCGCCGGAGGTCGCCGCATATTCCGGCGGCGGCACCTTCACGCTGTTGCAGCTACTGGAGCATAACTAACAGGTTATTAGCGTGTTACAACATTCGCCTGCATGGTGATAGTTGCAGGCAGATTCCGCAAATGATTGCCGCTCAATACGATACGCTCCAGCGCTACTACACCTCTCCTAAGGAGAGGCTGATTTCGGTTTTTGCCAGTACGGGGATTCCCGCGCTGCTCCCGGCCCCGCCGCCAGCGATCCACACAATAGGAACAACAAAAAAGCTCGCCGTCATTTCTGGCGGCGAGCAGATTATTATAAACGATTGCGCTAAAGATTATTCATCAACCACACAGCGGACAGAACAGCCACGTGCTGTTACAGTACTAGTCGCTTTGTGTGTACTAGTATTCAAACGGACATCAAGCATGGTTCCGCTACCGCTGCTGCTTGAGCCGTGTGCCGTCCATATAAAGGTTCGTGCACCAAGATGGTCTATATATTTACCATTCTCGCAAGCTAAGCCGCAGTAAGGGAATACAGTTGCAGGATTTCCGATTGTGAAATATGCAGCATTATCGCCGGCGGCAGCAACATCACTCCAGCCCGTTACAGCGCTAAGATCTGAGCTGTGCAGGGGCTGTTTGGAATCATATTTCGGCACTCTGTAACCTGCAGGGCAGGGGTCATAGATTGTCTTCTCCTCATCCTTCCAAAGGTTGGAATCATAAGGAGTTAACCAGTTGCCCCATGAATCCTTCTCAGTGTATACTGCGTAGGTAGTAGGATTTGCTATTGCACCTGCTAATGTCATTTCGTATGCAACGGATACTGCGCTACCGCTGACATTGGCAAAATGGTTGTCCGATATGCTCAATGCATTCACGAAAGGATCTTTACGGCCCCACTCGTAGTGGAACCCAAAGGACTCTACAGGAACGCTGGAAGTAGTGGCGGCGACAAGTGCTCCGAGGTTGCGGTCCATCAACGCATGGTTATAAATATCGCCATAAGTGCTGACCTCAATAGCCGTTGACGGAATCCAAATGTGCCAGCTCCAGATAATCTTGTCATTGTTGTCTTTTGCGGCAATGAGAGCGTTACCGGGCTTGAGGGTTTCAGGGGTCTCAAAGAATACATAATTGCTGGGGCCGTCATAATCAACCTTTGCAATCACACTATTCGCAACTACTTCTTCTGCATTGTTGTATGTCTCCCATAGAAGCTCAACGTCAAATACTGAACCGGCGCTGTCTTTAGCATCGTTTCCACGCACTGCTGGCAACTTATATGCACCAGCCTTGCTGATAATGTAGCAGTTTGCGGGCCCATTGGTTTCACTGAGATCAGTAGCTCCAGTTATTCCTGAGGTGTGGTCGCTTGTTGAAGGAGCAACGTATGCTTCAAGCTTTGAAGTAATGTCGCCCAGAGGGAGCAACTTGCCATGATCCACATCAACAGCAGTTTTTGTTTGGGCTATCTGAACCAGTTCTTCACCTTTATAGAACTTGAAAATGAAACCTCCTGAGAACTTTACACCCTTGGGAAGATAAATGTAGTTGACAGTGGTTCCATCAGCGACAACGTCTTTTTCGACAGTCTTTAGTTCTTCATAACTAGGGAAACCATTACCAGGCTTATGGTAGTTTTTAACAGCTCCGCTTTCATCATCCCTTATACGAACCTGATAATAGTCAAAAGCAACTCCTTCTTTATTGTTGCCTGCGAATACAACCTTATCAAAATCACCGCTAACAGTGTATGAGATAATACCGCAAAGATTAACGAAACTGAATTCGTTTCCTTTGTTACAAGCCGCCATCAGGGGAGCGTCTGTGCCCTGGAAGCAGCACTCGTAATACATGTTGCCTTCCGGAACAAGAGAGCCCGGATACTGAGCGTAAAGAGTACTTACAACCTTGACATCAGAGCGATCATACGGAGCCATATCTACAGCTAGCTTGGCGGATTTTCCGTCAGCGCTGATATCATCTTTAGTCAAGGTTATCAGCTGGCGTCCAGCTCCATCTTTGTCGCCATGAATCATAATCTGGTCACCGGCCTCCCATTTAACTTTACCCTGCTCGCTGATAGAATACTTAGATGCCGGAACGACTTCGGGGAGTCTGCAAGTAAAAATAACAGTCTCTGATGAAGGAGTAACATTCACCTCAATTTCTTTCTCCTGGCAGGAAACTGCGAGGGCTGCGGCGAAAATGGCGGCAGCTGCAAAAACAAATAATTTCTTCATAATGCAGTCCTCCATTTTTACCACTCGAAGTTTTCGATGAGTTCATAATCCTCTGTGCTGCCGGCGGCGCTGTCACAGAGCATGTCCAGATAAGACATCGGAAGGAAGTCAATATCCGGTTTTGAATAAAGCTTCGTTTTCTTCATAAATGTATAATTTAATTTGGTTATTCTTAGCGTTTTGTATAGAGCACAACGCTCCCGATTGCAAAAATATGCAATTATTATTACAGGTCGCCGCAAAATGCGTATTTAAACACTCATTTTGCGCTAAAGCGGTGAAAAAGACTTTCGTTATGTTTCTATTGCCCCGTCATTGCTGTATGTAGTGCCTTGCGGAGGGTGCCGTCGGAATCGTCCTCGCAGTATTCCCAAATCATGCAACCCAGCAAGCCCGTGGACTTGACGTACGCCACACGGTGTCCGATAGACACTGCGTCTTCGTAGCTGGCGTACATCACGCCGTTGGCGTCACCCAGGTAGCAGCTCTTGCTGTCCTCGTCCCACCAGCGTTTGTTGTATCCGGAGACGCTCTTTCCGTTGACCATTCCTGTTTCCAGTGCGGCGACTGCCATGGGATATGTAACAGACGATGGGTACTTGTCTCCGTCACCATGGCCGTAGAAAGCTATTCCATAGTTCATGCGGTCGTATGGAATGCCCTGCTTGGTATGGTAACCTTCTATGCAGTCCGCGCCGCCCCGGCTGTTGTAGAAGTTAGTGCTTGTATGTAACGGTGAATTGTGTTTCTGTTTAGATGGATTGGAAGGTTTGGGACTGCCCATCGAATAGGTCATCACATTGATGTAATCCACCCACTGCAGGACACCGCTGTAATCTATGTAATCCGCATCGTCGTAATCGCTGGACGAGGCCGCGAATGTGATGAGCTTGTCGGGCCCCAGGGCTGTGCGCAAATCCCTTACCAGCCTTGTGAAGTTCTGCCTGTCCGCAGCGTCGGCACCGTTGTAATAGTATTCGCCGCCGCCCAGGTCGGTCTTCGCCGCATAAGTCGGGTACTCCCAGTCAAGGTCCACTCCGTCCAGGTTGTACAGTTTGCACAAGCGAACGCACTCGCTGCAGAAGAGGGCGCGTTTGTCGTCGTCCTTAGCCATCTCGGAGAAGCCGTCGGCACCCTGGCCCCAGCCGCCTATCATCAGCAAAATCTTGAGCTTGGGATAGTCTTCTTTGTATGCTGCCAGACGCGATATGTACGAGGGTCCCGGGTCCTTGATTGTCAGGCCGCCGTCGCCCGTCTTCGGGTTCACGAAACGGGCTTGGCCCGCGTTGATGTGGGTGAAGCAGCGCACGTCTTCCAGTGTGGGGAAGTCGGCTTCCTTGGTGTGTTCTGTGAAGTAGCAGCAGATTATCGGAGTCTGTCCCAGTCTGGCCATGCGCACGGCGTCAGGGTCGTAGTCGGGATCCCTCAGTCCGGCGGTAATGTTACCCAGGTTCAGATAATCGCCGGGGGCCAGGTTTACGTGGGTGCCGGTGAGGGCCTTTTTCTGTTCTACTCCGCCTTTGAGCAGGCGCAAGGTGAAGCCGCCGGTGAAGTCGGCGCCGGCAGGGATGTAAATGTAGCTCTTTGTACTGCCGTTGCCGGTTACGGGGCCGCTGATGGTGGTAAGAGGACCATCGGTCCAGTGCTTGTATTCTGCTACCTCCTTGCCGTTCTTGTACGTGATTTTGCTCTCATAGGTGCCGTAGCCAACGGTTTCGTCGTTGTTGCCGGTGAAGGTGTAAGAGTCATAATCTCCTGTGACGGTGAAAGTTATCAGGCTGCAGCAGTTGCGGAAGATAAGCTTGTCGCCTAAATTGTACGCCATCATGAGCGGACGGTTGCTCTCCTTGAACACAGCGTAGTATCCAAGGTTGCTGCTGCTCACGGCATCTGCCGGATAAGCGGCGTAGATGGTGCTGGTTATACCGTCTTCACTGCGGTCGTAAGGGGTGATGCCGCTTACGCTGATGGTCGCACTTTTGCCATCCGCGCTGATGTCTTCAGCGGTAAGTGTCACGGTGATGCGGTTCGACTTGCCATCCCCGTGCACCACAATCTGGTCGTTGGGCTCCCAGCTGGTCTTGCCCTGTCCATCTATCGCCAGCCTGGTGTCAGGGGCGTTATCGATGACGCAGGTGAAGGTGAAAGTTTGCGGCTCGGCAACCGGTTCCAGATCCACGACGAACTTATTATCGCATGATACAGCGAAGGCTATGGCGCAAAGGGCCAGGGCGAGATATTGAATCTTTTTCATAACTAGGTCCTCCTTGCTATAACCAAATAATATCAATGTCATTACGTTCATTGTAATCCGGAGCTCCTCCAGACTCACAAATAATCCTTGTCGTCGTCAATTTGACTACGAGACAAGTCGGCTGAATGTATTCTTGAGCTTTAGTCATATTAATAATGTGAAAAAAAGCCACTGGTGGTGGCCTGTTACTCTGTCATTAAAGAGTACAGCGCCTTTCTCAAGGTACCGGCTGAGTCATCCTCGCGGTACTCCCAGATCAGGCAGCCCAGCATACCCTTGGACTTAAGGTATGCTACACGGTAGCCTATTGATTCGGCATCCTCGTAGCTGGCGTACATGACGCCGCTGGAATCGCCCAGATAGCAGCTCTTGCTGGCGTCGTCCCACCAGCGGACGTTGTATCCGCTAACGCTCTTGCCGCTGGCCGTTCCCTTCTCCAGGGCCTCGCGGGCAATAGTGTAGGAGACGGAAGACGGATACACGCTGCCGTCGCCGTGGCCGTAGAAGCCTATGCCGTAATTCATTCTGTTATAAGGGATACCCTGCTTGTTATGGTATCCTTCGATGCAGTCTGCGCCTCCGCGGTTGTTGGCGAAGCGTGAGCTCTTGTACAGCGGAGAATTGTGTTTCTGCTTGGATGGATTGGACGGATTGGGGTCGCCCATCGAATAGGTCATTACGTTGATGTAGTCAACCCACTCCAGCACGCCATTGTAGTCTATATATTCTGCAGAACTGTAATCGTCGGAGGATGCGGCGAAGGAGATAATCCGCTTGTCGCCCAACGCCGCCCGAAGCTCCTTCACCAGCACAGAGAAATTCTTCTTGTCCGCCTTGTCGGCGCCGTTATAATAATAGCTTCCGTCGCTTAATGTCGTTTTGGCCGCGTAAGTGGGATACTCCCAGTCGAGGTCCACTCCGTCCAGGCCATACTCATTGCAGAGTCGCACGCATTCGCTGCAGAACAGGGCGCGCTTGGCGTCATCTTTGGCCATCTCGGAGAATCCGTCGGCATTCTTGCCCCAGCCGCCGATGAACAGCAGCAGCTTAAGCTCCGGGTAATCTTTCTTGTATGCCGCCAGCTTCTTGATGTAGTTCGGCCCCGGGCTCTTGATTACAAGTCCTCCGTCGCCGGTCTGTGGATTTACGAAGCGGGCGTGCCCCACATTGATGTGAGTGAAGAGTTTGACGTCTTCCAGCGTGGGGAATACGGAAGACGAGGTATACTCAGTAAAGTAACAGCATATCATGGGCGTCTTGCCCAGATATTCCGGTCTGCAGAGCGAACCGGTACCGGGATCGGGCGTTTCCGCATCGGTAAGGCGTCCGCTAATGTCTCCCAGGGGCAGCAACTGGTTGCGGGACAGCTTTACGCTGTTACTGGTTTTGGCAATTTTCTTTACTGCTCCGCTTTTGAGCAGTTTGATGGTGAAGCCCGATTTAAGGTCGGCACCGGCGGGGACGCAGATGTAGTTCACGGTGCTGCCGTCGGCCGTTACGGGGCCGGAAACGCTGGCAAGAGGGCTTCCGTCTTTCGTCAAGTTAGAATAGAGAGAGCCGGATGATTTCCAATAAACCTCCGCCTGGTAGCCGTCGTATCCTACGGTTTCCCCGTTGTTCCCGGAGAATTCGTAACTGTCGTAATCGCCTGATACAGAAAAGCTGATTAGTGCGCACAGGTTGATAAAGGAGAACGAAGTCCCGTCAACCTCTTTGTTGCAGCCCACCATCAGCGGCCTGTTGGTTGTATTAAAAGGATGTATAGCGCGCCAGCTGCCGGCTCCGTTGTCGACGGCAACTGCATCTGCCGGGTAGATTGCAAAAATGTTCGATGCACAGCCGGACCTCGGCGTGTCATTGTATAATGCGCCCAGGCTGACGGTTGCGGTCTTTCCGTCTGCGCTTATGTCGGACGGCGCGAGGGTGACGGTACGGGAATAATACTTGCTTCCGGATTGTCCCAGCCACTTGCCGTGAAACAGTATCTGGTCACCGGATTCCCAGCTCGTCTTGCCCGTTCCGTCAATGCCGAGCCTGGTGTCCGGATCCAGCGAGCATGTAAAGGTGTATAACTGCGACTCCCTGCCGGATTCGGGCTCAAAGGAGCTCTCTTTCCGGCAGGCAGAAGCGGTTATGCCCAGCAAAAGGGCAAATATCAGGATGTTATTGCGCATTCATCAAGTTGTAAAGTGCTTTGCGCAGGGTGCCGTCCGAGTCGTCTTCGCGGTATTCCCAGACCAGGCAGCCCAGCATACCTTTGCTCTTGAGGTACTCAACGCGGTACTTTATGGACTCGGCATCTTCGTAGCTGGCGTACATGACGCCGGTAGCGTTGCCGAGGAAGCAGCTCTTGCTCGGCTCGTCCCACCAGCGTTTGTTGTATCCGGAGACGCTCTTGCCATTGGCCGTGCCTTTTTCCAGGGCCTCTCGGGCCATGGCATAAGAAACCGAAGAAGGATATACACTACCGTCTCCGTGGCCGTAGAAGCCAATACCATAGTTCATACGGTCGTAGGGGATGCCCTGCTCGTTGTGGTATCCTTCGATGCAGTCGGCACCGCCGCGCGCGTTGTTGAAGCGTGAGCTCCTGTACAGCGGTGAATTGTGCCGCTGCTTGGACGGATCCTGAGGATTGGGGTCTCCCATCGAATAGGTCATCACGTTGATGTAGTCCACCCATTCCAGAATCTCTTTGTAGTTGATATAATTCGCGGAATGGTAGTCGTCCGATGACGCAGCGAAGGTGATGAGCTTGTCTTTTCCCAGGGCCTCGCGCAAGTCCTTAACCAGCACTGAGAAGTTCTTCTTGTCGGCCTTGTCGGCTCCGTTGTAGTAGATGGTGCCGTCGCTTAATGTCGTCTTGGCCGCATAGGTCGGGTATTCCCAGTCCAGGTCTACTCCGTCCAGGTTGTACTCGTTGCAAATCCGTACACACTCGCTGCAGAACAGGGCACGCTTGGTGTCGTTCTTGGCCATTTCCGAAAAACCGTCGGCATTCTTGCCCCAGCCGCCGATGAACAACAGCAGCTTGAGCTCCGGGTAGTCTTTCTTGTAGGCTGCGAGGCGCTTCATATAATCCGGCCCCGGAGACTTTATCTCCAAGCCTCCGTCGCCTGTCTTCGGATTCACGAAACGGGCGTGCCCCACGTTGATGTGGGTAAAGAGTTTGACGTCTTCCAGCGTGGGGAATTCTGCAGCCGTGGTATATTCCGTGAAGTAGCAGCAAATCACCGGAGTCTTGCCCAACCGGGCCAGTCTCTCGGCATCCGCCCCGGTCGGCTGGTCGGGCTGGTCTGGCTGATCAGGCTGATCCGGTTGGTCAGGCTGATCCGGCTGTTCGGGTTGATCCGGCGGTGGCGGAACGTCTATGTTCCCCGTGTTGGACGGGTCGCAGGCGCTCACCGCCATCGCCAGAAAAACAGCCAAAAGAATTTTGTAGAACTTCATGCTACTCTACTACGCAACGTACGGAACAACCACGGGATTTACCCACCTCCGTCAGCTTGTGGGCGGAGCCGGGAGAACGGACGTTCACGTAGTATCCGCTCTTGCTGTCGGCAGATGCGTAGGCCGTCCAGTAAGCGCCTCGGTCGTAGGCATGGGTGAAGCCTCCCGGACCATAGTCGTCGCGATAGCCGGCCAGCGGGAACACTGCCACTGGGCTGCCGAGAGTGAACGAGAAGTTCGTGGTACTCTCGGACCATCCGGCCGCGGCACTCAGGTCTCCGCTGTGGAACGGCTGGCTCTTGTCGCGGGCGGGCACACGGTATCCCGGAGGGCACGGGTCGTAGATGGTCTTCTCGGAATCCATCCACAGGTCGTTGGTCTGGGGAGTGAGCCAGTCACCGTTCTGGGCAAAGCCCAGGAGGGTAGGATTGGCTATGGACTGCTCCAGGGTGATCTTGCTCTCATCGCCGGAACCGCCGCCTGTCATCTGCTCAACCTCGACACCTGCCACGGTGGCGTTGGAACTGCTCTTAGGCTCCTTGGCGTTCGGGAACGGGTCTTTACGGCCCCACTGGTATGAGAGACCGAAGGACTCGACGGGTGCCGGAGCATCGGCCGGAGCCGCCACGAGGGCGCCCAGGTTGCGGTCCATCATGTCCGGAGCCAGGATGCCGTAGCTCTTGGTCTCGATAGCAGTCTGAGGCACCCAGATGTGCCAGCTCCACTTGATGACGCCTTCTTCGTCCCTTGCGGCGACGACGGCGTTACCGGGATGCAGGGTGGCGGGCATCTCGATGATGATGTAGTCCTCGGCGAACATGGCGGAAGCTACCACGCTTCCGGCAGTAACCTCCCCGCCGTTGTTCCAGGTCTCCCAGAGCACGTCTGCTGTAGCCACGTCGGGCACGAACTCGGTGGCGTTATTACCCTTGACAGCCTTGAACTTGTACTTGCCGGGCTCTGTGACGATGTAGCAGTTTGCGTTGCTCTTGCTGTCCAGATCCCTGATGTCGGGCGAGAAAGGATTCACGTAGTCCTTCATTTCTGCGGAGATGTCTCCGAGGTCGACTATCTTGCCCCTCTCGAACTCGATGGGCTCTGCGCAGCTGTAGGACTTTACCACTTCGCCGTTCTTGCGGAACTTGATGGTAATACCTCCGGCTACGCTTGTGCCGGCAGGTATATACACATTGTTCTTGCTCGTTCCGGACTTGATGTCAAGCTCCAGAATAGGGGTACCGTGGTACTGGTTGAAGTTCTGCTCGTTGTCCGTAACCTTCACCTGCATGAATTCATATCCCAGGCTCTCCTTCTTGTTGGCGGTGATTACGAAGGACTCGTAAGCCTCGCCGGAGTTGAAGCTGAGGACGCCGCAGACAGGCTGGAAATTGAAGCTGTCGTTGGAATCGTTGCAGGCCGCCAGCAGCTCTTTGCTGGTGGTGTTGAACTTACTGTAGAAGAAGCAGTGCTTCAGGTTGTCCACCAGTTCTGCAGGATATGCTGCATACAAGGTGCTGGCGCAGTCCTCCCTCACGTAAGGGAAGAGGTTGTCTACGGTCTTGGTAGCAGTCTTGCCGTTGATGTCGCCGGCTTCCAGGGTAACGATTACCTGCTGGGCGGCATACTCGCCGTGAACCACAATCTTGTCGCCGGCCGCCCAGGCAGTCTTGCCTGCCCCCGCATCGGAGGGCAGTACAAAACTGAGGGTCTTGGTCACAGGCTCCGGTTCGGGTTCGGGCTCAGGTCCCGGCTCCGGATTCACGGGGTCGCAGGCTGCAAGCATCGCCGCCGCGCTTACAGCGGCGATGGCATATATAAATCTTTTAGGGTCGATCATAGCTGTTGTGTTTTAGTCTTCCCACTCCATAGGAGGTGTGTATTCATACCATTCGAGAACGGCACTACCGGATTTGTCGACACCGATGTACATGTTGATCTTGGAGCCCCAGGTGACGGAACGGAGCAGGTTGTCGGAAGTGTCGAAGCTTCCGGCTTCTTTTGCGTCCGCACCATCCTGCTTCACCAGGTAGGTGACGTGGCAGTGCTGGCTGCCGCTCGGATCGAACTTGTAGGTGATCTCAATAGGCTTGCTCCAGTCGACATCGGTATATGCACTGATGCTCGGCTTGTTGCCGTCGCCGGCCACGTTGAAGTCGAAGCTGATCTTGGCGTCGACGGGACGGAGGTCGAACTTGAGCTCGCAGCTCTCTTCGAAACAGAACCAGTGCCTTACGCGGATAGCTTCCGCTGCTGAAGGATCGGCGGTGAGGTTGCTCCAGCGGAAGGTGTACGTACCGAACGGCATGCTGCGGTTCAGTCGGGCCTTTGCTGTGAACAGGGTGCCGGCATCCTTGGTCCATACAGGAGCGTTGGCCCAGTCGGACTTCCAGGCGCCCATTTCGTCGTTGTCCATAATATGGCGCTCAGCGGAAATGGGATATGCCTGCTTGATGACAATTTCCTTCTCGGCAACAGGATCTCCTGCGTTGGCAGGAACAGTCTTGAGGACTATGCTGCCCTTGCGCAGGGCGTTACCCTTGTTCTCCGCGAACGTAAGCTTGAGCACATCGTCTCCGTCATGTCCGCTAGGATTGTCGATGGAGAACCAATCGGCGGCACCGCCCATCTCAGCCGTCCACTTGGCGTTTGCAATTACGCTCAGGCTTGCAGAAAGCTGGTCGTATCCGACACGCATTTCGAAGGTCTCGGGATCGAGCTGCACACCGTCCTGGGTAATGCTGACGTTGGAAATCACTTCGTCGTGGCGGTCGAAGACGGTCACGGTGGCGTAACGCTTCTCGCCGGTGTTCTCCTTGGCGTTGAGCTTGATCACGCCGTCCTGGGAACCTGTGGCACCTTCCGTGATAGTGAGCCAGTCGCCCGCTATCTCGGTAATTTTGGCGCTCCAGTTCTGGTTGGAGGCAACGTTGATTGTGATTTCGCCGCCGGCTTTCGGGGTGAACAATCCGCCTTCTACAGCTGCTTCGGGGACATCCATGTAGGCGATACCCTTCTGCATGACGGTAACGCTCTTGCCTATCCAGCCGCCGCTGGCGATCTCGATAATGTCGGTGCGGTCGTCGAGACCGGTATTGTCGTAGTACTGGACGCGGATGGTGGTGTTGTCACCAAGTCCTACGTGTACCAGGGAATCAGCTACCGCTTCACCCTCCTCGATGTCTATGATGCACCAGTCGGGATGCTTGCTGGTAACGGTCCACGGCTTGGTGGACTTGACCACGATGGTGAAGGCCTTCGGGGAGATGGCGTCCAGGCTGTAGCTGTCGGCCACCCTGTAGCGGAGGTCGGCGCCGTCGATGACGGGCTCGGTCTTCTGCTCGCAGGCGGTAACCCCTGTCACCAGGGCCATGCAGGCCAAAATAAGATGTGATATCTTTTTCATAACTGATCGTTTTTATTCTGCAACAGGTATTACGTCACAGGATTTCACCACGTACCAGGTGCCGTCGTTGGAAGCTGTGTAGCAGCCGAACCAGTAATGGCAACCGGAATCGGGCGTATCTGCGAACACCGACGGTTTGTCGAGCACGTCGCTCCTGAGGGTGCCGTTGTAGGAGAAGGAGAAGTTGAGGTGCTGCACGCCGTTGGTGGAATTAGTGCCGGGGACAACGTCCACGCGGTATTCCTTCATGGCGTTAAGCTCGTCCTTGGTAATCTCGTAATCCTTGGAGTCATAGCAGCTCTCTCCCGATTTGGGGAGGTGGCCGTTGAGACGTACGCGGATACGTTTGCCCAATTGGATTTGGTTCTGGATTTCAATTTCCACACCCTCTACGGCATCGTTTGCATAAGTCCACATCTGGGCGTTGTCGCCGAAATTGCTCTTGTCGCCCATCTTGATAATTATGTTCACGTAGCGTGCACGGTCCTTCATCTTCACGCGCGAAGCATCGTCGCCGTAAACTTTTACGGAACCGTCTTCCAGCACCTCGCAGTGACCGGAGAACTCGAAGTTGATATCCTGGGTAAATTCGACGGAGCTGCTCACGTCACCGTAAGAAGCGCTTTCGGGTTTGATGGTAATCTTGACGGTGCGTGGTGCGAATTTGTTGTTCCAGGGCACGTTCACCTTGAGCTTGCTGTTGCTTGCCTTGGTAAGGGTTACCTCAGGAACGTTGCATTCGGCTTTCCAATCCATGGAAGCATTCACGTCAAGCTCGAACTCGCCGCCCTTGCGGTCAACTTCGGTGAAAGCCGGCTGACTGATTTCGAGGCTCTGGCCAAGCTGGTTCACCGTGAATTCAACCTTGTCGTCACCGGCAATGACGGTAACGGTCGTTGAACGGTTGAGGGAAGTGTTGGCCTCGGCCGTTGCAGTCACGCTGAAGGACTTCAGGTCGCCGCTGCTGGAACCGCTGGCGGGAGACAGGCTCAGCCAGCTGTCGGCAGCGGAAGCTTCCCATGCCTGGTTGGCCTGCACCGTAAAGGTCTTGGAACCGCCGGAGGAAGCGAAGTTGTCGGATGCGGGGATAGGAGTCACCACGAGCTTGCCGCGGCGGGCCTGGGTAAGCTTCACCGAATAGGTGGTGGCAACATTTTCGCCCTTGACGGTTAGCACTACCGAACGTTCTTCGGTATCAGGGTTCTCCGCTGTAACGATACGGATATCCTCGGCCAGGCTCGATACTGAGCTGGAAGCCGGGGTTACTGTTACCCAAGAAACGTTCTCGAAGCCCGTAATGGTCCACGGTGTAGTTGCGGATATGCTGAAGGAGACATCCTGCGGCTTGACGGCCTGCACGGTGTAGCTCTCGAGAGCGTCACACTCCAGACGGGGGTCGGCAGCGGGCTGGGAGTCGATACTGTCCAGTACGCATGATGAAGCCATCAGCATGACGGACAGGCATATAGCAGTTTTGAATATTGTTTTCATAATGCTTTCTTCTTTCAGATTATTCACTACTACCATCCGGGATTCTGCGGTTGCAGGTTGGTGTTGCAGAACAGCTCGGACTGAGGGATAGGATAGAGGTACATCCTGTCTGCCCAGGTGCGGCGCTCAACCATCTGGCGGCTGTATTCGAATTTCTCGCCGGATTTGATAATCTGCACGCCGTCGATCTGGGTCTGGGTTGCAGAACCGATCTTCCAGCGGCGGACGTCCCAGAAGCGGTGATCCTCGAAGGCGAACTCGACCCTCCATTCACGCTGCAGGGCGGTCTTGAAGGCGTCGTAGCCATTGGCGGTAACTTCGGGCATGCCGGCGTTGGCGCGCACCTGGTTGAGGGCTGCGCGGGCCGAGATCTTAAGGGTACCGTCGGTCTTGTCGGGATCGTGGAAGTACTCGTTTGCGGCCTCTGCGTAGCTCAGAAGAGCTTCGGCATAGCGGTAAACTATCCAGCTGTGGTGGAATCCGGAGCTGGCTTCCGGTGTGAAGCTGGTCAGCTCCTGGATGTACTTGCGAAGATAGTATCCGGTAGGACTGCCGAGGTCGGAGCGGGTTGCGGAATAGTCGGCGCCGCCCACGTAGGTCTCGATGGTCTCTCCCTTGAAGGTCATGCCGTTGGCCAGGATGGAACGGGCGAAGCGCGGGTCACGCCCCTCGTAAGGCGTCGTAACGTCAAAGTTGGGATCGCTGGTCTGCCAGCCTTCGGCGGTCAGGGTAACGTCGAAGCCGTCGATGGTCTGGAAGGCGTCTACCAGGTTCTGGGTAGGATAGCTTCCGGACATCGAGCTGCGCTTGCCTTCGGTGAAACGCAGGGGGAAGTTGTACTGCTCCAATCTCTGAAGGCTTGTTATATCGCTGGAAGCGCGGACAATGTGCATGATGACCTCGGGAGAGGTGTACCACTTATCTTCGGAGTTGGAGCTGCCGTAGAAGAGGGACGGGTCGAGCCTGTAGAGGCCGGAGTCCATCAGGTCCTGTGCGGCTTTCGCTGCCTTGAGCCACTTGTCCTTGTCGCCGCTCTCGTTGAACAGGGGGCTGGCGGCGTAGAGAAGGGACTTGGCCTTTACGGCCATGGCGAAGCCCTTGGTCACACGGCCGAGCTCGGAGTCAAGCATGTCGATGTAGGAGGTCGGCAGGTTCTCGATGCAGACGTCACACTCGGAAACGATATAGTCGATGACCTCGCTGAACGGGGTCTTCTCGATTTCGTTGGCCTCCTCGATGGTGAGCATCTTCATGGGAACGGGGATGTCGCCGTAGCGGCGTGCCAGCTCGAACAGGTAGTATGCCTTGAGCAGACGGGCCTCGTAGGGATAGTACTTCAAGTGCTCCAGCCACTGTGTGTACTTGGCTTCGTACTTGTAGATGGATATGTCCGCGGTCTCTATGGACTCCAGGAACTCCCAGCAGCAACGGACTGCGTTGTAGAGGGTCCATTTGGTGTCTATAGTGGATACATCCGACCAGTTTCCGTTGTTGTAGCGCTGTACGGAGGCACTCGGGTCACCGTATTCGGCGTCGTCGCAGCCGCAGTCGCGCAGGGCGCTGCCTACGTCATAAATATCTTTGCCGGGGAGGTATCCGTAGATGTTGGTGAGCATCTTCTGGATATTGCTGTACGTAGTGTACATGTCCTCACGCTCGTATACGCTGCCGCTTTCTTCCACCGTCAGGTAATTGCAAGCTGAGATCAGCAATGCTGCGGATATAATGTATATTAACTTTTTCATATCGTTTCCCGGTTTAGAAGTTGAACTTTACGCTTCCCCAGAATACCCGGGTTGATGGATAGACTGCGCCCAGCTGCTCAGGATCGGCGAACTTGATGTTGTCGATGCTGAACAGGTTGGTGCCCTGAATGGAAATGACTGCGTCGCAGATCTTCAGCACGCTCTTGGGAACCGTGTAGGAGACACCCACGTTGCGGAGCTTGAGGAACGAGCCGTCGCGGTACCACAGGGAGTTGTCCTCGTAGTTGTTGTCGCCGTCGAGGGTGGTGAGGCGGGGCATGGTAGCCTTTGCCGCATTCTCGGGAGACCAGGGGATTTCCCTTGCAAGGAAGGTGTCGGAGATTGTGCTGTTGTTGGTCAGAGGCTGGTACAGGGGAGATGAGAGCAGGCTCAGAGTGACGCCGGTGACGCCCTGGAAGTCCGCATAGATCTTGAATCCCTTAAAACCTGCACTCAGGCCGAAGCCGTACTGGAACATAGGAATGGTGGAACCGAACATCCTCACCTCGTCCTGGCTGTCGATCACGCCGTCGCCGTTCTGGTCCTTGTACTTGATGTCACCGGGACGCACGTCGCCGAAGGTCTGCTTGGGGGAGTTGTTGATTTCGGTCTGATCCTGGAAGAATCCCAGAATCTCGAGGCCGTAGCACTGGCTCACAGGGTTGCCCTTGTGGTACAGGTACTCGTACTGCTGGTAAGCCTCACCGTGGTCGATAACCTTGGTGAAGAGCCAGCCGCCGTTGGCATACACACCGTAGTCGATATCGCCGACCTTGTCTTTCCAGTCGAGGGAGGCGTCGATTCCGCGCCAGAGCTCTTTGCCGAGGCTCTGCTTGTTTATGCCGATACCGAGAACCTCGGACACATTTGAGGTAGAGATCAGGATGTTGCTCCTCTGCTCGTAGAATGCGTCTGCGCTTGCGCTGAGGCGGTCGTTGAACAGGCGGGTCTCGACAGAGAGGGTGGCCTTGTTGGACTTCTCGGGAGCGAGGGTAAGCGCAGCAAGGTTACCTTCCGCACGGCCGGAGTAGCTCTTGGGGTCGGTGCTTACACCGCCGAAGTAAATGCTGTGGCCGTTGTCTGAGCCATAAACCTGACGCCATAACTCAAATTCATGCGCCTCCTCAATCATCTCATCAGCTATACCGTCCACACTGCCGGAGAGACCCCAGGAAGCGGAGACTTTTACGTATGGCTGCTCGGAGACTATTGCTCCCACGCTCACGCCGGGATACCAGTTGAAACGCTGGCCGGGGGCGAGGTAGGAAGATCCGGAATAGTTGATGACGGCGTCGGCGAAGATCCTGTTCTTCCACCTGTAGCCGGCGGTTGCAAAGATCTCCTGAGTCCTGGAAGAAGCGAACTGTCTGGCCTCTTCCCAGGCACGCTGGCGATAGCCGATGTGTGCCTCTATGTGATTGTCGCCGAAGTCACGTACATAATTGACCTTGCCCTGAAGCTCGAACTTCATCTTCAGGTCATAGAAATTACGTCTGTAATCCAGAGTCTTGGAATTGGTTCCGTAGTATTTCAGAACACCGTCTACAAGCTCTGCATAGCGGTATTCCTTAGTAGACCTGTCGCGCATCATACCGATATAGTCGAAGGCTACAGATATGTCTGCGCTGAGGCCTTTAACAAGGGCGCCGAAGTCCTGGCGAAGATCCAAGTTGGCGAGGACCTTTGGCTGGGAATACAGACTCTGGCCTGATTCCTCGAATTTGGCAACGGGGTTGTTTGCACCGTAAATGGAGGATCCGCCGTATGTGCCGTCCGACTGCTTTATGGGGAACGCTGCAGCGGGAGTCTTATAGAGCAGGCGCTCTATTGCGGTGCTGGAGCCCTCCATGTAATACGGGGTGTTGTACTCGGAAAGCCTGGCCATAACACCAATCTTCATGGCCGTGGATTCGGTGATATTTACATCCACGTTGGCCCGCAGCCCCAGACGGTTGTCGTAAACATGGGCGTTGTAACGGTCGTCGGAACTGGGCGTCTTGTACATAGCGTTGTCCTTGAGATAATCCACGCCAACGAAGTAACGGAAGTTGCGGTTACCGCCGCTGAAGGTAAACTGAGCGCGGTGCTTGTCGCCGTGGTCGCGGAAAATCTCATTCCACCAGTCAACATTGGGATGTGCATAATCGGCCTGTGCCGTGCCCTGGTGAATGGCGTAGAATGCGTTAAGGTCTTCATATGAGTAGCGGGGGGTGAGGCCGTCCAGCTCGCGGGCCTGGTTCTGGTAGTATGCATAGGTATATGCATCGGAGAACTCGGGGTTGCGGAAAGCGGTTGCCAGACCGTACTGATACTTTGCCGTAACGTGCAGGGGAGAGTCGGTGCCGCGCTTTGTGGTAATCATAACCACGCCGTTGGCGCCCTTTACTCCGTAGAGAGCCCCGGCAACTGCGTCCTTGAGTACGGAAATCGATTCAATCTCGAGTCCGGTAAGGTCGTCGAGCTTGCGCGGGTATCCGTCCACCAGTACCAGCGGGCTATGCCCGTGGAGGCGGAGATCGGATTGATTGTCTTCGCTACGGCCTTTGCCCTGCTTCACGAGGAGGCCGGAGAACTGGCCGTAGAGAGCTTTTGCAATGTCCACTTCGGGGCTGCGCTCAAACACCGAGTCGTCCATGCCGGCGTTCACGGCTGCCGAGAGGTTGAAGGGATTGCCGAGTTTGATGGAGTCCAGCTGGGACAACGGCTTTCCTTCCTGGGCGGCCGCCATGGCGGAGACCAACAGAAGCGGAAGAATTATATATGTAGCTAATCTTTTCATCTTCGGGTACATTTATGAGTTTACCAACCCGGATTTTGAGTCATTCCGTAGTTCTTGTTGATTTCGACTGCGGGAATAGGGGCAAGATACCATTTGGTGTCCCAGGTATTATACCATACACGGGGAGGATAAGCATCTTTGAGCTTGAACGTGAAGCTGGTGGCGTTCTTTTGCTTGTTGCCGGTGACTTCCAGGCCTTTCAGCTTAGTGGTGAAAGCTTTGGTGAGTCCCCAGCGCACCATGTCGAACCAGCGTACTTCCTCGAAGCCGAACTCAAGGTCGCGCTCGAGGATGAGGGCCTCGCGGAACTGCTCCTTGGTCATGCCTTCGGCAACGCCGGGCAGGCCCACGCGGGCACGCACTGCGTTAATCCACTGGTAAGGCATGTCGGAAGGACCGCCGTCGGCCTCGTTGTAGGCCTCGGCTGCGTTAAGCAGGACTTCCGCCAGACGCATAAGGCACCAGTGAGGAGGAACGTTGCGGTCGGCTTCGGTCTGGTAGATGAACTTCATCTGCAGGAAGCCGGTGTTGCCGTCCTGGAAACTGGGGCTCTTTGCGTTCACGTAGTTAGGACCTACGTTGCCGTTCTTCCAGAGGTCTCCGGGAACGCAGAGGTTCTCGTAAAGACGGGGGTCACGGGTCTCCGTTGCGGTGGGCTTGCCGTCTACAAGGAGGTCTCCGTTGGCATCAGGCATAAAGAAAGGCGCGCGGTCGCCTCCCGGAGGGTTGCTCCAGTTGAAGTCCTCGGGGAACGGGGTGCCGTCGGCATAAGGGAAACGGTTGACCCAGTCGAGGCTGCCGCCGCATCCGAAGTCGTCCTGCAGGTCCATGTTCTTGTCGTGGTAAGAGGTGCTGTTGCTCTTGCGTACGGAGATGATGGTTTCCACAGTACCGCGGTCACGATATGACTGGCGGTATGCAAGACGGTAGTCGGCAGGACGTGTGTAGGTTGCCCCAGTTGCGTCGACACCGGTGGGCTTTGCCTGAACAAGGGCGTAGTAACCTTCGCTGTTCCATGAAGACATAAACTGGTCCGCAGCTGCCTTGGCTTTGTCCCAAAGACCCTTGTCGTACTTCTCGCCGTAGCGGACGTACTTGCCCATGCTCTCCCAGTCGGAGGCGGAGCTGTGCCATGGCGTGTCGGAGTTGAAAGTGGGAGATGCCGCAAAGCAGAGTATGCGGAGCTTGAGACCCAGTGCCGCAGCTCTGGTCAGACGGCCGCTCTCAGATTCGCTGGCGATGTACCAGGGGAGGTCGGGGGCGGCTTCGTCGCAAAGCTGCACAATATAATCTATGGTCTCCTTGAAGGTGTTCCTGGGGAAGTTCATCTCCTCGTCGGTCTTGATGGAGTGGTCGATGAGGGGAACGCCGCCCACGTAGCGGACCATGTTAGCATAGGCGATGGCAAGGATGACCTTGGCCTCCGCCTTCTTGCGGGCGAGCTCGTAGGGATCTGCATCGGGGATGTTGTCCGCGTTCTCAAGGAAGAACCATGCGTAGCGAATAGCCGTATAGTCTTTTTCGCTTCCGAAGCGATAGTTCTCTCCGCCTGCCGCATCACCGGAGATGTTGGCGCCAAGGGCTCCCGTGTAGTACAGGTCGTTGGGGCCGTCGCCTTCCGTGTGCTTGTTGGAGACGAAGTGGTCGGTAATGGATTCAACTATATCCTTGCCCATCTTCGAGTCGAAGTCGGAGATAAGACCGTAGGGCAGGTAGTAATATGCCGTTGCAAGCACCTTGTCGGCATCCTTGAGGGTGGCGAACAGGGTGTCAATAGTTGCTCCGGAGGTCTCGGGAGCCTTGCTCAGGCCCTCGTCGCCAAGTTTAAGGCTTTCACAAGCGGCCAGGCCCGCGATGAGCAGGGCGACGGTCAGTATAAAATATAACTTTTTCATGTTCAGCCTGTTTTAGAAGTTGATATTGAGGGCCAGGTTGAAGGTCTTCACGAGCGGGTAGGTACCGTCGGAGTCGCTGGACTTGGCTTCCGGATCCTGGAGGGTCATCTTGGAGAAGGTCAGCAGGTTGTAGCCGGTGAACATGACGCCCACGCTGCCGATGCCGAGCTTGTCGAAGAACTTGTTGCGGGAGAAGGTGTAGCCGAAGCTTGCACTCTTGAGACGCAGGTAGCTGGCGTCCACGACCCACAGCGTGGAATCCTCGGAGTTCCAGGGGTAGTTGGTCTTGGTGAAGCGGGGTAGAGTGCCGTCTTCACGTCCGGGGGCCCAGGGGTTGTCGTTGTCTATCCAACTGTTCTCCGCGAACATCTGGAGCAGTCCACGGTGTCCGGAGTTGGTGAACGGGATACGGTAGTCTGCGTTCCACACACGGTTTACGTTGGTCGCTGCAACCCAGTTCAACTGCAGGTTGAAACCCTTCCATCCGAATTTCCAGTTGGAACCGAAAATGTACTCGGGACGGTCGGGATAACCGGAATACATCTTGTCGAGGCCGTCAACCTTGCCGTCGGGAATGGGGTTGCCGTTCTCGTCCAGGGCACCGCCTATATCGGCATACATACAGTCGCCGGGATATACGGTCGTTGCCGGCTGGGGCAGGTCGGGGTTAAGGCGCTGCACGCCGTTCTCGTCGGTATAGAAGTCGGACTTCTGGTACAGGCGCACGTACTGATAGAGCAGGTGACGGTTTGTAGGACCGCCGGTCTGGTTCTGGTAAGGCATCAGCGATGCGACTTCGTCCATGAAGACGATCTTGTTGCGGGCGAAGGTCACGTTGGCGTTGAGGTCATAGGTGAAGTCGCCGATATGGTCGCGCCAGCCGAGTTCAACTTCGTAACCGCGGTTGTCGACCTCACCCCTGTTCATATTCTGTGGAGTGAAGGCGATAACACCCGGGAGCGAGTTGGGCTTCACGAGAATGCCGGAGCGGTGCTCGTAGAAGATGTCGCCGCCGAAGTGCAGCCTGTTCTTGAACAGGTCGAAGTCGAGACCGACATTAGCCTTGACTGCTGTTTCCCAGGTAACGCCTTCGTTGCCGGGAGTGCCAAGCTCGTAACGGGGAACGCTGCCAGACTTGTTTCCGAAGTAATAAGAGCCGGCCTCGTTCCAGGTGCCCTGCATGTACATGAATCGAGTGGAAGTTCCGAGGTCGTTACCTACCTTACCGAGGGAAGCGCGGAGCTTGAGGTAATCTACCCAGTGGACTTTCTTCATCCAGGGCTCTTCGGAAATTACCCAACCGAGTGAGACGGAAGGGAAGAGACCGTAACGGGTCTTGCCGGGGGCGAAGTTCTCGGAGCCGTTGTAACCGGCGCTCAAGTCGATGAGATACTTGTCCATGTAGCCGTAGGTCACGCGTCCTACCCAGCCCACGTAGCCACGGGGCAGCCACTCGTACTTGGAGGGATAGTAGTCACGGCTCTGGTTGTACAACAAGAGGCCGCTCACGGCGTGCTTACCTGCAAACTTGCGGCTGTAATCGATACGTCCTTCCAGATACCAACTCTTGTCGTCGTCTGTGCTTGGATCGCTCCAGTGGATAGGAGCCTCGCTGGAAGAAATGATGTAAACGTATGTCTTGTCGAAGTCGGGGTCGCTGATGGCAAGGCCGGAGTCGTCGTTCCAGGAGGCGTATTCAACGGTCTGTTGAAGGCCCGAACCTCCGGTACGTTTCTTTTTGATCTGCATAGAGGCGTCGTAACTTCCCTTGACACTTGCGCTGAGGCCTTCGGTGATGAAGTCAAGGCGCTGTGTGAGGGTAAGGTCCATGCCGAGGGTGGTCTTGTACTTGTTGGTGTAACCGGTCATGTAGTAGTACTCCCAACCGTTCCACTTGGTAAGACCGGAAGGCAGGGCGTTGGTGGAAACGCTGGTCACAGGCATGCCGTTCAGAACACCGGGGCTTCCTACAGGGTGGGCCCAGAGCATGGTGAGGGTCCAGATGTTGTCCCTGTCGGTGTAAGGCTCCTGGGTGTTGCCGATAACACCGCTGATGTTGAATTTCATGTCGGTGGTTTCCGTGAGCTTGAAGTCCAGGTTGGCGCGGTAGTTATAACGGTTGTAAGAATAGTTGTTGTTGTAGTCCACGCCGGGGATCTGCTTCAACAGACCGTCCTGGTACATGAAGCCCATGGATACGAAGTAGCGCACTTTGTCTGAACCGCCGGAAATGTTGATGTTGTTCTTGGTCTGCAGGAAAGCCTTGCGGAACATTTCCTCGTTCCAGTTGGTGCTGGCGAACATGGTGGGGTCGGACTTCGTACGGTAGGCCTCGATTGCCTCGGGGGTGAAGTATAGACCCTTGTCCTCCTTGCCGTCATTCCACTGGTACACGTTGTAGTAACGTGCGAAGTCGTAACCGGAACTCTGCTTGATGTAGGACATAGGCATCTGGAAACCGGTAATGGAGCTGGCGGAAATCTTCGGCTTGCCCGCGTCGCCGCGTTTGGTGGTCACGATGATGACGCCGTTAGCGCCTCGCACACCGAACACTGCGGTAGATGCAGCATCCTTAAGAATGGACAGGTTCTCGATTTCGTTCGGGTCTACGGTGTTGAGCGGACGCTCTACGCCATCGACGAGGATGAGAGGAGTTGAAGCACTTTCGCTCAGGGAGCTGACGCCTCGGATGTATATCTTGGCGTAGTCCTCACCGGGCTGGCCGGTCTCCTGGATAGTGGAGACGCCAGGCATCTGGCCCGCGAGCACGTTGGTTACGTCGGCTACAGGCGCCTTCACGAGGGCCTTGGAGTCGATTGTGGTCAGAGCACCGGTGACGGTGGCTTTCTTCTGAGTACCGTAGGCAACCACGACGGTCGCTTCCAGGGACTCGGAATCTTCGTCAAGGATGATAACCAGGTCGCGCTGCTTGCCGACTTTTACCTCTTTGGCTACGTAGCCGAGCGAAGCTGCGACCAGTACGGCATTATCGTCAGGAACCACGAGGGAGAATTCTCCGTCCAGTCCAGTGGCGACGCCGGTGGTTGTTCCCTTGACGGTAACGCCCGCACCGATGACCGGCAGCGACTGGTTGTCAAGCACTTTACCCTTTACCGTAAAACTCTTGGACTGCGCAAAAGCGCCTCCTCCGGAAGGGCACAGTACCAGACAGACCATAGCGGCCAGCCATAAGAATCGTACTGCTTTTAGTTTCATTTTGAATAGTTATTGGTTAGTATTGAATTGATATATATAATTATTATTGTATAACGGATTCCTTTCCGTAGAGGGCTTTCACGACGGCTTTTATCAGGGACTTATTGCTGTCGTCGTAACGATATTCCCAGAACATGGCTCCCAGTTCTCCGCCTGCCTTTATGTATTCGCCTTTGGCGGTGACTGATTCAACGTCGTCGTAAGACAATACGTTGACTCCGGATCCATCCACGAGGTAAGGGACCTTGGAAGTGGCCTCCCATCTGCGGGTGACCGGGCGCGCCAGGGCTTTGCCGTGATAGATGCCTTTTTCGAGAATAACTGCTATTTCGTAGAACTTTACGGAATAATCGAAAATCTTTTCAGCGTCGGAGGGGTTTTTCTTGGACTTGCCGTAGGTGGGGATGCCCATTACCTGGCGGTTCTTGGGTACGCCTCCATTAACGTGGGCCTCTATACTCTCGTCCCAGCTGCGGTGGTTGAACATGGCGCTCTTGTGCAGCGGGGAATTGTGCCCGTTGGGTGCGGCTCCCATGTCGTAAGTCATCACGTTCACGTAATCCAGATACTTCATGGCGGTCTTCCAGTCCACGTACTTGGCGCTGGAAGAAGATGCAAAGGAGATAATTTTGCCGCTGCCGATGCTGTCGCGCAACTCCTTGAGTACCAGGTTGAAGTTCTTGGTGTCGTTGGGGTCGCAGCCGGTCTCGTTGTCGGCGCTCTGGGTGGGGTACTCCCAGTCGATGTCTACGCCGTCCAGCTTGTAATTCCTGATGTGCTCGTTTACGGAATGGCAGAACTCGGTGCGCTTCTTGGGGTCCCTGGCCATCATGGAGAAACCGTCGGCATGGCCGCCCCAGCCGCCTATCATCAGCATCACCTTCAGCCTGGGGTTCTTATCCTTAAGGGCAACCACCTTGCTGATGGGGGCCTTCTTCGACTCCGTAATCACTATGCCGCCGTCGCCGGTCGTGGGGTTCTTGAACCGGCCGTGGGCATAGTTGATGTGGGTCAAGATGGTCGGGTCGGGGATTTCCTCGTTGTACTCCGTAAAGTAGGTCAGCACTATCGGAGTCTGGCCTATGTCAGTGCAGAGGGTGCCCGGGGTCTCGGTGCCGCCTCCATTGTCTCCGGTGTTTCCGTTTTCTCCGTTATCACCGGTATTCTCGTTGTTTCCGGATGGGGTGGGTGGCCCGGGAACGTCTATGTTATTATTTTTAGGATCGCATGCGCACGCGCATACGGTAAGCGCGGCCGCGCAAAACAACATGCTTAATTTCTTTATCATAGTTCAACGGGTCTTAAAGTGTGCCACTCCGGGTCACCGGGACGGAGTACGCTCACGTCGGTTTTGTTTCTGAGGTCGTTCCAGCCGCCTATCACGTTGAAGATGAAGACAGCCTTCACTTTATGCACGCCGGCCTCCAGCACCAGCTCTTTGTCGTGGCGGGAGTAGCGCTTCACGGGCTCGCGGGAGTTGTCGATTATGAGCTTGCCGTCGATGTAAACCGCATCGGTGTCGGAAGAGAAACGGTAGACTCCGGTCTTGCGTACGCTGAAGCAGCATTCGGCCTCGGCGGCGTAGAAGCGGGTGGAGTCGGGAAGGTTGCGGTCGTAGGGCTCCAGGGTCACGAGGTCGCGCAGGCGCTCCATGCTGCCGATGTCCCTCCACTCGCGGTCCTTCAGGCCGTCGATGTTAAGGAACTTGCCGTCGGTGCGGCGTGCCCTGATGCCGCTGAATACCTCTTCTTCCGGAATTGCCGGCATGGGTGCCATCTTGATCACGTTGATGGTGCGGACGGTGCTCAGGCGGCCGTAGGAAGTTACGGAAGCGGTCTTCAGGACTGCAGTCTCCGTGAATTCGAGCGGTTTTACGTACTCGGCAGAAGCTGCCGTGGGCTCGCTGCCGTCGAGGGTGTAGACTATCTTCTCCGGGCGGGTGGTTTTTAGCTCGACGGAGGCCTTGTCCATGAAGGCAAGGTTGTCGCAGGAGCTGCCGGGCTGCTCGGGGATGGGTACATGGTAGTTCACTCCGCGCTCGTCAAGCTTGCGGCAGGCGATGTCTACGCGGCGGTTGAAACTCTCCCAGTCTTTGCGGTGGAGAGGCGTCCATGCAATCTCGGCAAGGGCGAATGCCCGCGGGAAGAGCATATAGTCGCGCCGGCTGTCGTCGTAGATGTATTCGGACCAGGTGTTGCACTGCACGCCCTTCACGTGGTGCCCCTGGCCGTTTTTCTTCAGCTCGGCGGGGACGGGGTCGTAGGAGTACACCTTCTGCAGCGTGGTGTATTTGCCGATGGTCGCCGGTTCCACTTTAGGGTCGCCTTGGAAGTGGTCGAAGTACATGCCGTCCGTGCCTGGGGTCATTATTACGTCGTGCCCTTCGCTGGCGGCTTTTATGCCTCCTTCCTCACCGCGCCAGCTCATTACGGTGGCGCCGGGGGTCAGGCCTCCCTCGAGAATTTCGTCCCAGCCGATAAGCTTGCGGCCGTACTTGGCCAGTATGCCTTCCATGCGGCCGACGGCATAGCTCTGCAGTTTCTCCACGGCGGTGCCGTTTTCATCGGACACCAGCCCGAGCTCCTCTATGCGTGCCTGGCAGAGGGGGCATTTCTCCCAGCGGGCCTTGCGGCACTCGTCGCCGCCGATATGGATGTATTCGCTGGGGAAGAGCTCCACCACCTCGGCGATCACGTCGTCCAGGAATTCGAAGGTGGATTCCTTGCCGGGGCAGAGGGAGATGTCGGGGGTGCCCCAGGTGTAGAAGTTTTTCACCTGCTCGCCCGTGCAGCTGAGCCACGGGTACGCGCGTATGGCGGAAATGGCGTGGCCGGGCATCTCTATTTCCGGAACCACGGTCACGAAGCGCTCGGCTGCGTAGGCAACCACCTCGCGTATCTCGTCCTGGGTGTAGTAGCCGCCGTAAACGCTGCCGTCGAACTCGGTGCGCCATGCTCCTACCTCGGTGAGCTTGGGATATTTCTTGATTTCTATGCGCCAGCCCTGGTCGTCCGTCAGGTGCCAGTGCATCCGGTTTATCTTGTACTGTGACAGTATGTCTATTTCCTTCTTGACCTCCTCTACCGGCAGGAAGTGGCGGCAGGGGTCGATGTGGAAGCCGCGGTAAGCGAACCTCGGATAGTCGACTATCTTCACGCAGGGTACCGTTCCGTCCGGCTGGATGAGCTGGCTCAGGGTCTGCTTTGCGTAGAAAATGCCGGCTTCGTCGGAGGCTACGATGTCGATTCTCCTCTTGCCGACGGTAAGCGTGTAGCCCTCCGGAGCGATGCCGGAATCGGATTGTACAGTGCAGTGGATGCGGTTCTTGCATCCCTTCATATTAAAACAGCCATCCTGAACCTGTACGGATACGGGTTCAGGAATTATGTTGATGATAGCTGTGGCTAGCAATGTCAGCAGTAGTTTCATCTATTTAATATATTTACGTACAATTTGGCCGATTTCGGCGTTCTCATGTATCCCGGCGAATTCCTCTGCGTGAGGGCCATAGGCGTATACAGGCACCAGGATTCCGTTGTGGCCCTTGGTGGAGAAGTTAACCTGGACCAGATGTTTCTCTAGGTCTCCCTTAAGCAGTGTGAGGCCTCCGCAGGCATGGTCGGCCGTCACTACCACCAGGGTCTGGCCGTCTTTTTCAGCCCACTTGAGAACCGCTCCTATGGTGCGGTCGAAGTCGAACAACTCCTCGACCACGGGACCTATCTTGTTCCGGTGGCCGTAGTCGTCGATCTGGGAACCTTCTACCATGAGGAAGAAACCCTTGGGGTTGTCCAGCATCTCTATTGCCTTCATTGTGCACTCCTGAAGCACGGGGCCGCGTTCGGTGCACGGGGGCAGGTCCAGGGGACCGAAGAGGCCGAGGAACTTGTCTCCTTTGGCGCCGCGTACGTCTTCCAGCTTGTCCACGAAAGTGTATCCCTTTGCCTGCATCTCCTCCACGAGGTTGCGTCCGTCGGAGCGGTCTGTCCAGAACTGGAGGCCGCCGCCGGCTATGAAGTCCACGCCGGAGTCGATGTACTGGGCGGCGAGGCCTTCCTCGTCACGCACGCTTGGAGAATGGCCGCAGTAGTCTTCCGGCGTGGCGTCGTTGATACGGCACACCACGGCGACGCCGGTCTTCTTGCCCTTCTTCTGGGCGGTCTTGAGCACGGACTCGGCAGGGTTGCCGTCCTTGTCCAGGCCGATATAGTGATACCGGGTCTTCTCTCCTATGGCCAGGGCGGTGCCGCCGGCGCAGGAGTCGGTGATGAGGGCGTCATAAGCGTGGGTGCGGGAAGCGCCGAAGTAAGGCATCTGCTCCATGTTGAGCTTGCCTCCGTTGACCACCCAGCCGCAGCTTACCTGCTCGAAACCCATTCCGTCGCCTATCATGAAGATGACGTTCTTGACTTTCTTGCCTTTGGGCTGATTGACACTCACCACGTCGTAGGTCTCATCCTTGGAGTACACGTCGTCGCGGCTGAAGTTGTAAACTGCAAAGACGGAACGGTCGCGGCGGAGCGAGTCGGGAGAGCTGACCATGGCGGCACTGGCGTTCCAGCCTTCCAGGGAAATGCTCACGGGGCCGTGTCCCTCGGGCACGCGGCAGCGCACGGTGCGGCTCTCGCCGGGGCAGAGGGTGAAGAAGTTGTCGGACCACATGACTCCGGGAACGAGTTCGCCGTCGGTGGTCTTGGCCTTGAGGATGTTCTGGTATGCGATTACGTCGGACTCGTTGACGAGAGTTACCTTGAAGCCCTTGTCGGTCCTGACGCTGTGCATCTTGACGCTGGTGGCGGGCAGGGCGCTTACGAACGACAGGTCGGCGAACTTCTCTATCGGCAGGCCCCACCAGTCGGCCTTCTTCCAAACGTAGCTGTTGTAGTCTGCGGGGATGCAGTAGAAGTTGTCTGCCACTACGCTGCCGGATTCGTCGAAGGCCTTGAGAGAGATGAAACAGGGCCCCTGGATGTCTTCGAACACCTTACGGGGGCTGCGGCGGCGGAACTTGGCGAGTTTCTGTTCCTGGCGTATGAGTTTGCCCTGTGCGTCGTACACGTTCATGGCGGCAGTGCCCTCGAATCCGGAGACGGTCTCGTCGACGGTGTACACGCAGTGGTCTTTGAAATTGTAAACCAGCTGCACGGGGTTGCAGGCTTTCTTGGTGCCGTAGTACGCTGCGGTAGGGACCAGGTACCAGTCGTAAAGCTGCCAATAGAGCGAAGGCCATGCGGAGTTAAGCATCCACTGCACTATGCCGGTAGCATCCGGAACGTTGCAACGGAATGCCTCGTACATACCGCGTGTTCCGTCGTAGTCTACCGCGTGTGCCTTGCGCATGAAGTCTTCTATGCCGGTGGGCGCTCCGTATTCTGAGGTAACGGTATTCATGATGAATGCCGTGTTGTTCATATGGGAGCTGGAGGTGGTGCAGTGATAGTCCCACATCTTGTCGAGCGGCCAGAGATGGTCTTCTCCCACCATGCGGCGTACAGATTCAAGCTGGGGGATGTTGGTGCCGATGCCGGTTTCGGTGTTGAAGCCGAAGGCGCCGCCGCGCTTGGTGTCTATGTACCAGTAGTCAGGACCTACGTATTCGTACGGGCCGGCCATCTTCATTCCGGAGGGCCCTCCGTACTTGCTGGTCATTCCGCTGGCGGAGCATACATAAGGGCGGTACTCCAGTTTGTCGTACACTTTCATGTATTCCTTTTCGAGGCGCTCGTTGGGGATGCGGTCGCTGCCGGTAAGCCAGCAGATCACGGAAGGATGATTGCGCAGGCGCATAATCTGGTCGTGGAAATAGCGTACCGCAAGAGCTTCGGTTTCGGGTTCATGTATGCAGCCGACGCCTTTCTTTTCCTCGTATCCGCAGTAGTTTTCCCATTCCCACTGGCAGCTGAAGCCGGCCATGGCGAGCAAGCCCAGCTCGTCACAGAGGTCGTAGACGGTGTCGTCTTTGCCCCAGATATTCTCGAAGCGAATGCTGTTGAGGTTCATGTCGCAAACGAACTCCACCTGGGTGCGTATGCTCTCGGGGGTGTCCTGCATGAAAATGTCGTCTGTCCAGCCGGCGGACTTGATGAGCACCTCGCGGCCGTTGAGGATGAAAAGACGGTGTCCGTGTTTGTCTACTATTCCCTTGATGTCCCTGAGGCCGAAGCGTGCCTTCCTGCTATGGGATACCTTGGTGTCGCCGGAAGGGATGTAAGACATCTGGAGGGTGTACATCTCCGGCTTGCCCATGTCGCGGCTCCACCAGATTCGGGGGTACCTGATCTGCTGGCGTATGCTTATCTCCCTGGTCTCGCCGGCGGCGAGGCTGACGTTCTCGCGGAATCCGCCGCCGTCGTATGCGCCCTGCAGCACGCCGCTGACGGGCTTGGCTGAACGGTTAACGAGGGTGGTCACCACGGTGATGGCCGCCTCCTTGAGGTTCTCCGGGTTCACTTCGGGCTTGACGAACACGTCCTGCACCTGCACATCGGGAGTGGAAATGAGTTCCACCTTACGCAGGATGCCCATGGTCTCGTCCACGGGACGGGGGTTCCAGTCCACATAACCGTGGTTGAGGCACTTTGCGGGAGCCTTGTACACGGTCACCTGCAGCTTGTTCTGCTTCTTCTTGCCGACGAGGGAGGTTACGTCGAATTCCCGTACGCAGAAGGGTCCCACGGTGGTGTCGGCGCTGGCTATCAGGGTGCCGTTGACCTTGATCTCCGCCGAATAGCCCAGGCTCTCGAATCTGAGCACGTGGTGCAGGCCCTTTGTGGCCTCGAAGGTGGTGGAGAACACCCACGGGCTGTCGAAGAGGCTCTTGTCTATGCTTTTGTACCGGTCTCCGTCAAGGACGTCGGGACCGAAAACACCGGCCTCGTTCAAGGCGCCGGCAACGGTGCAGGGCACCACTACGTCGTAGGAGCGCTTGTCTCCCTGGCGCTGCATTTTCCAGTTGCTGAGCTCTATTGCGTTTGCGCAGACGCTTGCGCAGAGGACGAAGAGGATAAAAACGAGTTTTTTCATAGGATTTTGACTATAAAAGTGAAGCTCCGAGGAGTGCTACATCATCCTGGGGCATTGCTACAATTTCCAGTTTATCCAGCGCATGGCCATAAGGATAGCGCTTGCGGAGCGTGCGCATCATGGCCTTCTCGAAATACTTGTATGTGTTTGCTATTCCGCCTCCGAACACTATGCAGCCCGGATCGTACGAGTACATCACCAGGGACAGCAGCTCTCCCAGATGCTTGCCGAATTCGTCGAAGAACGCAATCGCGTCGGAATCTCCGTTGTCGACCGCCTTGCAGGCCTCGCGGGGATTCCAGCCGCGGCTTCCGAAAAACTGTTTGGAGCAGAAAGACTCGAAATCCTTACCGTTGTAGGGTACGCTGCCGATTTCTCCGGCGCCGCAGTTGTCGCCGCACATCAGTTTGCCGCCGGCAACGATTCCTACTCCAGTACCTGTGCCGAGGGTGACTCCCACCACCACCTGATACTCTTTGTCGAGCCTTGCTGCAGCTCCAAGTGCGTAGCAGTTGGCGTCGTTGTTTACGTTCACCGGGACTCCGAAGCGCTTCTCCAACATGTCTTTGAGAGGAACCTTCGTCCAGGATTTGATATTTGTTGCGTTGTACACGATGCCTCTGGCAACGTCCACAAGGGTAGGTACGCCAATGCCGATGCTGTCAACCTTTGGAGTGATAATTTCCTCGATCTGCTCGATGAGGTAATCAATGGTTTCCTGAAGGCTTGCGTCTTTCTGGAAAGATGGCACTCGGTTAGACTTTACAATCTCAGTGCCCTCCACAAGGCCAAGACTGATGGTGGTGCCGCCGATGTCGATTCCTAGTAACATGCTGAAAACTGGTTTATTGGTTATTCGTACTACAAATGTAGTACAAAGCATGCCCTGGGAAGTGCAATATTTGCGTAATTATATACCCAATTTACGCAATTCTCGCATTCTGAACTCGGAGGGAGTGCACCCTTTTATGGCGAGGAAACGCCGTGAGATGCTCTTTGTGTCCGGCTCGTCGAGCCTGGCCGCAATGTTCGCTATCGATTCCTTGCTGGACAACAGAAGCTCTGCAAAGCGGTCCATACGCATCTCGCTGATGTATTTGTAGATGGTCGTTCCGGTCACTTTCAGGAAGCGCTGCTCAAGCAGCCGGCGGGATAGCGGAACCTGCTGCAGAACGTCGTCCACGAGGATTTTTTTGTCGATATTGGCGCTTATGAACTGCAATGCGGTAAGAATTGCGGTGTCTTTGGTCGCGTATATGTTGGACGACATCCTGCTAACTATGTTCATCGGGCGCAGAATAACGTCTTCGCCTTCGAAATCATGCTCCCGTACCATGCGCTCGGCGAGTTTTGCTGCTTCGTATCCGCCGCCCTCGATGTCTATGTTGACGGACGACAGTGCGGGGTTGGACAGGTTGCACAGGATTTCGTCGTTGTCGACGCCTATTATCGCGGCCTCGGAAGGAATTCTTATGCCGAAGGAGTTGCACGCCTGAAGCAGAATGGCGCCCTGTGTGTCATCGCAGGCCATTATGGCTACGGGTTTAGGCAGGCTCTTCAACCACTCGGAAAGCATGGGCAGGTTATACGCCCAGAGGCTGTCTATCTGCTGCAGGTTGTAGTGGAAAAGCTTGTTTCCGTAGCCCGCCATCTCTATACGTTTGCGGAAGCCTTCCATACGGGCATCCGACCAGCATACGTTGCTGTATCCGAAAAACGCAAAGTTCTGGAAACCACGTGCGAGGAAGCGCCGGGCAACCATGGCACCTGTGAGGTCGTAGTCGGCGGTGATGTTGGGGATGCCTTTGAACTGCACTATGTAATCCTGGGCCATGGCTACGATGCCCTCTTTCTTGAAGAGTTCAATGTCGTCGTCGGGTAAGAACTGGCCGATGACGACGTCAGCCTTCCAATGCTTGGCCCATGCGACTACGCCTTTGATTCCGACCTGCCTCTTATACGCCGGCGGCATGCGGCAAACGACCCACGGTTCGGTTTCTTCTGAGTATTGCAGGACGCCACGGAGCAGTCTGTACGCGAACTGCTCGGTAAAGTCTGTTATGAAGAGCAAGCGCATAATCTACAGGTATTAGTTACAGTGTCATTGCAAATATAACAATTACCCGTGAGATTGTTACGCAAATTGTGGCATTTTCTGCGTTATTTGCGCAAAATTAGCCTTATCCCCCCGATGGCGAGCAAAGTCTGCGCGGCCAGATACGTGAACATTACCACGAAACCGCTCATGAAAGGGCTGAGTTCGCCGAAGTTGCGGACTGCAATAAGGGCGTCGGAGAAAGTAAACAGAAGGCCGCCGCACAAGATAATGCACCATGTGGCACGCCCCCCGACGCTTACTTTTCCGGGCCTGAGGACTCCTGCCAGACCGCTGAAAATCAGCATTGTAAGCACAAAACCGTAAGCCCCCATGGGATAGAGCAGGGCTCCGTTCACGCCAATGCCGGCAATCAGTCCGGCGGTTGCCGCAAACATACAAACAAGGGCTATAATCCAATGCATGGGCTTAAGGCCTTTCCATGAAATGCCTCCGAACAGGCAGATGTAGCAAATGTGACCGAGCAGGAACAATCCTATTCCGCCGGCGAAATATATGAATCCGCTGGGCAGGAGCATAGTATCTCCGGCATAGCCGAAGAGTTGCCCTGCCACAAGCAGCGCGACCGCTTTGCCGGGCTGGGCTTTGGCCTCCAGCAGGTAAATCAGCGTAGTGACGCAAAGGAGGGGCAGGAGGGCGGGTTTGACGTAACGCTCGAGCGGGCCTTCGCTCAGGCAACCTATCAGGTTGAGAATACAGGATACGGCATAAAAAGCCGCAGGAATCAGCCAGAGTTTCAGTGTTTTCATGGTGTACAAATGTAAAAAATAATCACTACTTTTGCATACTTATGGGACTATTTAATTTTTTCGGCGAGAGCGAGCACCGCGTATTTAATTACAAACCAATCTATTACGATCCCGAGGAAGAGAAGCGTAAACAGATGTTCGGTGCCGTTGACGGAACCATCGACAAAGAGAAGGAAAAGGGAACTTACGTGCCCGGTTCTTATATCAAGGGTTCCATGCGCGACGGAGCATACCGCCGGACCCGCGGCCATATGGGCAAGACCCAGACAATAATCGGCATCATCACCATGCTGCTGATTGTCGCCGTGCTGTATTTCATAGCAAAATTCTACCAGATGCTGTAGAGAAATGGGACGCCTGAAAGTACTGCCTGCAAGAATATCCAACATGATAGCCGCCGGCGAGGTGGTCCAGAGGCCTGCTTCCGTGGTGAAGGAGCTGATGGAGAACGCTGTGGATGCCGGTGCCACCCAGGTGGACGTAATCATTACCGATTCCGGCCGTACCCTGATTCAAGTGATAGACAACGGAGCCGGCATGAGTCCGTCGGACGCGGTGCTTTGCTTCGAGCGTCACGCCACATCCAAAATCGCAAGTGCGGCCGATCTGGAACGCATACAGACCTACGGCTTCCGCGGCGAGGCCCTGGCCAGTATTGCAGCAGTCTCGCAGGTTACGCTGCGCACCCGTCGTGCCTCAGATGAAACCGGAACGCAAGTGACAATAGGAGGCGATTCCCCGGTCAAGACTTCTTCGGTTTCAGCCCCGCAGGGCTCCAATTTCGCCGTACGAAACCTGTTCTACAACACACCTGCGCGCAGGAAGTTCCTTAAGTCGGACCAGGTTGAGTTCAAGCATATAGTGGAGGAGTTTACCCGCGTGGCCATTCCCCGTCCCGAGATATGCTTCAGCCTTAGTCACAACGGGCGCGAGATTTATGTTCTCAAGCCGGCCAAGTCCTTGAAGTTCCGCATAATGGACTTGCTTGGCAGGGGCGTCGTCGGAGAAGTCGTAGATGTTTCTGCAGACACCTCTGTGGTCAAAATCAGCGGCTTTGCGGGACGGCCAGAGAGTGCCCGCCGCGCCCTTGGCAACCAGTACTTTTTCGTTGGCGGCCGCTATTTCCGCAGTCCATATCTGCACAAGGCGGTCATGAAGGCCTACGAGGAATTTGTTCCCGAGGGTCTCACCCCGTCGTATTTCATTTTCCTCGACGTGGACCCGCAGGCGGTGGATGTCAACATACATCCTACCAAGACGGAAATCAAGTTCGAAGACGACAACGTTATCTTTCAGGTGCTCAGCGCATGCATTCGGGAGGCGTTGGGCCGCAACAGCTTCGGGGCCAGCCTGGACTTCGAGCGCGAAGGAACCGTGGAACTGCCCCAGCTCGGCCGCAGCTTCGAGGAGTATAAGGCTGGAGAGTATTCGCCGGCCGTGGAGCCCGACCCCCATTTTGACCCCTTCGAAAACCCCTCGTTCGACCTCCCGGATCAGGCATACGGAAAGCATATATCTTCCGGTTTGGGCGGCGGTGCGGCGTATGCCGGCGGCGGTCTCTCGGCAGGCCACCAGGACTATGGCAAGCTTTTCCAGTCGGCTCCTTCCGAGCAGGACGTCCTTATCGTTCAAGGCAAGTACATAGTGCGCAAATCGCCTTCGGGACTCATGATAATCAGCATCAGGCGTGCCTGGGAGAGGGTTTTGTACGAACGTGCGCTCAAGGCTCTGGCGTCCGGGGACCACATAACCCAGACGGCTCTGTTTCCCGTTCAGGTTAAGGTCGGCGTACAGCAGCGCCTTCTGTTCGAAGAGAACGCTTCTATGCTGGCTAGCCTGGGCTTCGATATTTCGCCGGTGGGCGAAGATGCTGTCTGCGTGGCGGGCGTGCCCGAGGGATACAGTTGCGAGGCTGGTAAGGTGGAGCAGATGGTCGGCGACCTGCTGCTCATACTCTCCGATTTCCAGCCGGCGCTGGAAGAGGTGATGCGGCAGAAGACGGCGGCAAAATTCGCCATGCTGGGGGCTCTGAATGCAGAATTTCCGGCAACGCCTCTGGCCGCCATGCGTCTTCTGGATACCCTTTTTTCCAGCGATAACCCGGAGTTTACTTTTAACGGACGCCGCGTTGTTTCCGTGCTTGCGGTGGACGAAATAGACAAGAGATTTTAAGTTATGTCATACTATTATCAAGAAAATCGCCGGGGGCCGTTCTCCAATATCCCCAAGGTAACCAAGAACTTGATTCTCATCAATATAGTGGTATTTGTGGCTACCTTGCTCAATGAGAGTTTCATGATTCGCGTCTTCGGCCTGTTCTATCCGAGCTCCATTTTTTTTCGCTGGTGGCAACCTGTCACTCACATGTTCATGCACGGCGGTTTCTGGCATATTTTCTTTAATATGTACACCCTGTTCATCTTCGGAGTAGTGGTGGAGCGCATCATCGGCAGCAAGAAATTCCTGCTTTTCTATTTTATCTGCGGACTCGGCGCCGCCGGCCTTCAGATGTTTACCCAGTACCTGGAGATGCAGTCTTTCCTGGCCTCCGATTCGCAGGCGGCGATGCAGGGTATTATAGCGCTCAAGTCCACTCCTACCGTCGGTGCTTCGGGAGCCATCTACGGTGTGCTTATCGGTTATGCAATGCTTTTCCCCGAATCCAGGATGACCCTTCTGTTCCCGCCTGTCACGCTTAGCGCCAAGTGGATGGTGGTTATCTTTGCGGCCATCGAACTCTTCACCGGGGTCGCTGGCTGGGCTGACGGAATTGCACATTTCGCGCACCTGGGCGGCATGCTTATCGGCTGGCTGATGATTCGCTGGTGGAAGCGCAGGGGCGTTCTTTTCGATCAGGATGTCTTATGAAAGAGGTGATTGACGAGGCCGTACGCGTCTTGAAAGACGGCGGCGTGATCCTTTATCCCACCGACACCGTGTGGGGAATAGGCTGCGACGCCACCAACGAAGCGGCCGTGGCTAAAGTGTTCGAAATCAAGCATCGCAGCGAGGCCAAGTCGCTGGTGCTGCTGGCGGCCGACCTGGATATGGTAGCCCGCTACATCAAGCAGATCCCCTCTATCGCCATCGACCTGGTGGAGGTGAACGACGTGCCGATGACCATCGTGTATCCCGGAGCCCAGGGGCTGGCTCCCAACGTTGTAGCGGAGGACGGATCGGTTGGCATACGTATCCCAATGAGCGATTTCTGCCGCGAACTCGCACGCCGTTTCCGCAGGCCGCTGGTGTCTACTTCGGCCAACATTTCCGGTGAACCCACGCCCTCCTGCTTTGCCGAAATCGACCCTGCAGTAAAGTCTGCGGTCGATTGGTGCGCGCCCCGGAAGTTCGAGGCGGGCGCCACCGGGCGTGCCTCCCAGATCATCAAGCTCGGCCTCCGTGGCGAGGTGGAAATAATCCGCGCCTGATGTACATAGGTCTCATTTCCGATACCCACGGCGTCTTCGACGACGCTTTCAAGGAGTTCCTGGCGCCGGTAGATGTGATATGGCACGCCGGCGACTGGGGCGGCGATTCTTCGTTTGCCGACGATATAGCGGCCTTCAAGCCTGTGGTCGGGGTGTATGGCAATTGTGACGGCTCAGGCATACGGTATCAGTTCCCCGAGGCGCAAATTCTGAAGCTTCAGGGACTTACCGTGCTCATGACACATATAGGCGGCTCACCGGGCCACTATTATCCTTCGGCAAAGATCCTCATAGAGAGCCACAAGCCTGATGTTTTCATATGCGGGCACTCTCATATCCTGAAAGTAATGCATGATTCCCAGTATAATTTATTGTACATTAATCCGGGTGCGGCTGGTCTCCAAGGATGGCAACTTGTTCGTACTGCATTGAGATTCAGGATAGAAGAAGGTGCAGTAAAAGACATGGAAGTGTTTGAATATCCAAAAAAACTTTCTACCTTTGCGCGCTAGTTAGTTTATTTTTAAAATTTTTAAGAAAATGAAGAAGCTTATCATTTCTCTTGCTATCGCCGCTTTCTGCCTTAGCTCTTGCTGCTGCAACAACTGTGGCAACAAGGCTGCCGAGGGTGAGGCTACTGCTACCGAGGAAGTTTGCGATTCTACCAAGTGCTGCTGCGGCGAGTGCGCCGAGGGCCAGACCTGCGAGAACTGCGAGAACGCTGAGGGTTGCGAGAATTGCGAAAAGGCTGAATAAGATTCAGACCAGCAAGACCGTAAAGAAGACGCGAGGATTCCCGCGCCTTTTTTTTATATTTGTGACATGAGACTATACACGCTGACATCAGATCTTCATGGGGAACTCGCTCACAGTGCCCATAACGAGCAGTTTATCAAAGATATAGAGGAGGCCATAGGGGAGAGCTTCGACTATCGCGAGAGCGATTTCTCCGACTATGGCGCCGCGGGAGACATAATCTATGTGCGTACCGGCGGCACCGAGGGCATATTCCGTCAGGTGTTCGAAGGGCACGAGGGCGCACGCGTGCGCTTGCTCACCAGCGGCCAGAGCAACTCGCTTGCGGCTTCCATGGAAATCCTCAGCTGGCTTAACCAGCAGGGCCTTGACGGTGAGATTATCCATGGTTCCATCAAGGAAATCGCGAACGAGCTCATGCGCTATTATCCTTCCAGCGCGCGCAATACCCCGTCCTTGGTTAAGCGTTTCTCCGGTCGCAAGATGCTGGCCGGCAAGCGCTACGGCATCATTGGCAAACCCTCCGACTGGCTGATCAGCAGTGCCGTAGATTACGCCAAGGCCCGCAAAACCTTTGGTGTCGAGCTCATAGACATCCCAATCTCTGAGCTCCTCAGCGCCGTAAGTAGCCAGGAGGCACTGGGGGCAGCAACCCGTGGCCGCCCATGGCCGCGTGAATGGGAGGGGCCCGCCGCTTCAGCGGTGGAAGGGATGAGCGAAGCGAAGGTTGTCGCGCCCAGTGCCTCCTGGCCTCAGGCGCTGAAGGCGCTGAACAATCCGAAATACGGCAAATCGCTGACCGAAAAGGATATGGAAGGCGCGCTGCAAATCTATGAGGCCCTGAAGCAGCTTATAGCCAAATACCATTTGGACGGCTTCACGCTGCGTTGTTTCGACCTCCTCACAGCGGTCCATAACACCGGCTGCCTCGCACTGGCTTTGCTGAACTCCGAAGGCTACATCGCTACCTGCGAAGGCGACATTCCCGCCATGCTCTCCATGGCCATCGTCCGCACCAAGTACGGAAAATCCGGCTTCCAGGTCAACCTGTCCCGCATCGCCGGCGGCAACTTCCTCTTCGCTCATTGCACCGTACCGCTCGACATGGTCGCCGACTACTGCTACGACACTCACTTCGAATCCGGCATAGGCGTTGCCATCCATGGCCAGCTGCCCGTAGGCCCCGCCCGCCTCTTCAAGCTCGGCGCCGATCTCGAGCACTGCATAGATGAAAGGGTGAACATTATAGACAATCCCTACGGCGACAACCTTTGCCGTACGCAGGTCGTCGTCCGCGGCTGGGCCGACCGCGATAAAGAAGTAGGAAAAGAGGCCCTTCGCAACTACATGTTGCACGAGCCTCTCGGAAACCATCACATCCTGATAACCCAGTAATACTGCCAAAAGATACCGGTGCGGGGCAGGTCCGATTTTTTCCCTTGGACCTGCCCCGCTAATCGTTATCTCACGCAATCCAGTGCCGCAAGTCCCCCGCCAAAAAAGGGACCTGCCCCGCATTACGTTCCGTTACTGTTTACCGACTTCTTTCCTCCGCCTCTTCTTCTACTAAAATTCTTGGCCGAACAAAATATTTAAAAAATTTATGTACTATGTATTGCAAAGTATTAAAAAATTTTTATATCTTTGCATCGTAAAACATATGATTGTTCCGCGGCGACCAGTCCGGATGGAAGCCAAAGAGAAAGATAAATAATTGAAATACAATGAAAAAAGTAATCTCAGCCGGCATTGGTGGCCGGAGCTTCACCATCAACGAAGACGCCTACGGACGCCTTGAGTCTTATCTCACCCTCTTCCGCAACCATGTCAGGGAAGCAGGAACAGAGGAAGTGATGGACGAACTCGAATCACGCATAGCCGATCTGTTCTACGAATCAGTAGGAGACAGCTCCCGCGTGGTTGATCTGGAACTGGTAGAGAAAGTAATAAGCCAGCTCGGCATGCCCGACGGCAGCAGCACTTCAACCTCAACCAGCAATAGCAGCACTGCGGACTATGACCCCAAGGCCATACGCAAGCTCTATCGCGATACGGACGACGTACGCATAGCCGGCGTCTGCTCAGGACTCGCTCTCTACTTCGGAATAGACACCGCACTTATGCGAATCATCATGCTCGTAGCCCTCATAGCAGGATCTGCCGGATTCTGGGCATACTTGATTCTCTGGATTGCCGTTCCCAAGGCCCTCACCCCCGCACAGAAATGCGAACTCAGAGGTCTTGCCCCTACCGCAAGCAATCTTGCAAAATTCACTACATCTTATAAAAAATAAAGATATGGAAAGCAATGCCGACAACGTGCGCTCACAAATGCGCAAAGGCGTCCTGGAATATTGCATACTATGCATCCTGGACAAACATGAGGCATACGCCTCCAACATCATCGACGAGCTGAAAGGCGCCGACATGATAGTGGTAGAGGGTACCCTCTATCCCCTCCTCATTCGCCAGAAAAATCAGGGCCTGCTCTCTTACAGGTGGGAAGAATCCACCCAGGGGCCACCCAGAAAGTACTACTGCATTACGGAAAAGGGCAGAGCCCAACTCGCGGACATGGATGCCGCATGGCAGGAAATGGTAAAGGCAATTGAAACTTTGAAGAAATGAAACAGATAGAAAAAGTAAGCATAGGAGGATACGTTTTCACACTTGAGACGGAGGCGGCACAGGAAACCGACCGCTATCTTAAGGAGATGGCGGAGTATTACTCCAACCCGGAAATCACCGACGGCATAGAAGAGCGTATGGCGGAGCTCCTCCGCGAACGCGTCAACGAAGGCGGCGTCGTGAGCAAGGCTACGATACTCAGTATCATAGAAATACTCGGCCGCCCGGAGCGCATTGCCCAGGACGAACCCGACGTCGCCGCGCCCGACAAGCCCGCCAAAAAACTTTACCGCGACATGGAGAATGCCAAGGTGGCAGGTGTCTGCAGCGGACTCGGAACCTATTTCAAGTTCGATCCCGTCATCCTGAGGGTAGCATTCATCGTGCTTTCGCTGCTCGGTATGTTCGGATTGGGCGACAAGCATGCATTCGCATGGATAGGCAGCCTGACCTTCCCGATATTCTATTGCATACTGTGGATATGTATCCCCGCCGCCCGCACCGCCCGCCAGCGCTGGGAGCTCAGGGGCGACGACGGCAGTGCCGAAAGCATTCGCCGTTCGGTCGAGAGCGGGGCATCCGACTTCGGCAACGCCGTGCGTCAGGTAGGCAACTCTCCCGCCTGGGGCACCATAGGACGCATTATCGAAGTTTGCGTCGGCCTCGTTTTGCTGGTGGTTTCCGTATCCGGACTCTTCGCGGGAGGACTTGCCCTGTTCGGCTGGGAGTGGCTCGGATTCACAGACATGGTCAAGGACGTCCTGAACGACGTGACCACTCAGTATCCGGAAGCGATAGGTATCCTGTCCACACCATGGGTAGGAATGCTTGCGATAGCTATTTATGCCCTGCCTTTCATCGGCATGCTTTACGGCAGTATCATGCTGTTGTTCCGGATCAAGTCTCCGAGCTGGCACCCCGGGCTCGTAATCTTCGTGCTCTGGCTCATTGCAGTTATCGCATTCTGCATCCTTGTCGCGGCGACGGCAGTATCTACAGACATGGTTTAGGCCAATTGTGGAATAATAGTTGTGGTATAGTACAGCCATGCTAATAGAATTAAAAGACGTCAACAAGACCTACAACAACGGGCAGCCCCTGCACGTGCTGAAAGGCATTAACCTGGGCATAGACAGCGGCGAGTTCGTTTCTATAATGGGTGCATCCGGATCCGGTAAATCAACCCTGCTTAATATTCTGGGTATACTGGACAATTACGATACCGGCGAGTATTACATAGACGGCCGTCTGATCAAGAATCTGACGGAGAAGCAGGCGGCAGATTACCGGAACCGGATGATAGGTTTTATATTCCAATCCTTTAACTTGATAAGCTTCAAAACTGCGGTAGAGAACGTGGAGCTCCCCCTGTTCTATCAGGGGGTCAGCCGCCACAAGCGCCACGAAATGGCAATGCAGTTCCTGGACCGCCTGGGGCTCGCCGACTGGGCCGGACACTATCCCAACGAGATGTCCGGCGGACAGAAGCAGCGCGTAGCGATCGCACGCGCCCTTATTACCCAGCCAAAGATTATCCTGGCCGACGAGCCTACCGGCGCCCTCGACTCCAAGACCTCGGAGGAGGTTATGCAGCTGCTGGGGCAACTCAACAAGGAAGACGGAGTAACCATCATAGTGGTCACGCACGAGAGCGGAGTGGCCAACTGCACGGACAAGATCGTCCATATCAAAGACGGAATCATCGGCAAGATAGAAGACAACCGTGAGCACCGTGCATCCGTGTTTGGAATTAATTCAACAATGAAATGATGGACGGACGCTTCTTAGAGCCACTTTGTGGCGATAGTAAGTCCCTTCCCCGAGGGAAGGGATTTAGGGATGGGGTAACGTGTAGCACTTATAGCATGTAGTGCTATGAAAGACCTCTTTACTGAGATTTGGGAAAGCGTGCGCCGCAACAAGCTGCGCACCTGCCTTACCGGCTTCGCCGTCAGCTGGGGTATCTTCATGCTCATCGTGCTGCTGGGCGCCGGCAACGGTCTCATGAACTCCTTCATGCAGGGCGGCGGAGGCTTTGCCACCAACTCCGTGAGCGTGGGCGGCGGCTGGACGTCCAAACCCTACGACGGACTCAAGGCCGGCCGCAGGATACGCCTGGACGATACCGACGTAGCCCTGACGGGCAGCGACGTCTTCGCCGACCACGTGGACAAGGTGTCAGCCACCGTTGGCACCAACGCCACCGTCAGCTATGGCAGGAAGTACTTCTCAGGCTACATCGACGGCCAGTATCCGTCGGCACAGGAAATGTCCAAGGTGGAGATTCGATACGGCCGCTTCCTGAACGACAAGGACATACGCGACAGCCGCAAGGTGGTCGTTATGCCCGAGAGTACGGCGGAGAAGCTGCTGGACAGCGGCCAGGGGGTGGAATCGCTCCTGGGCAAGTACGTCAAGGTGGGCTCGCTGGCCTTCCAGGTAGTGGGAATCAGCAAGTCTGACCGCATGCGCAACGACAACAACCTGTATGCCCCTTTCACCACCGTGAAGACGGTGTACGGCAAGGGCCAGGAGGTCGGAAGCATATCCTTCACCACCAAGGGCCTGGATACGGAAGCCGCAAACGAGGAGTTCGAGAAACAGTACAAGGCCGCCCTTAACCTGCACCACCGTGCTGCTCCGGATGATGAAAGAGCCGTATGGGTATGGAACCGTGCACACCAGAACGTCCAGATGAGCCAGGGCCGCAAGATACTCAGCACGGCCCTTTGGATAATCGGCCTGTTCACCTTGCTCGGAGGAATCGTGGGCGTGAGCAACATCATGCTCATCACCGTGAAGGAGCGCACCCACGAATTCGGAATACGCAAGGCCATCGGAGCCAGCCCGTGGGACATTACCAAGCTCATAATCTCCGAGAGTATAAGCATAACGGCTTTCTTCGGCTACATAGGCATGTTCCTTGGAATGCTGACTTGCATGCTGCTGGACAAGACGCTGGGGCAGAGCACCATGAGCGTGATGGACGAGCAGGTAGCCATGCTGGTGAATCCCGGAGTGGGACTGGACGTAGCCGTCGAGGCCACCCTTGTATTGATTATTGCCGGCACGCTGGCGGGATTCTTCCCTGCCCGTAAAGCCGCAAGCGTTAGACCAATTGAAGCACTTAGAGCGGAATGAGATTCGATGTTGATACATATCGCGAGATAGCCGATTCGCTCGTGCGCAACAAAAGCAGAAGCCTGCTGACGGGCTTCGGAGTGTTCTGGGGCATCTTTATGCTGCTCTTCCTGCTGGGAGGCGGCC